>CADCTH010000422.1 GCA_902805495.1 uncultured Actinomycetospora sp. | reverse complement strand
GCGGGGGCCGTCTCGACCACCGCTTCGGCGGGCGCGTCCGGGGCGGTGAGGGCGGTGGCCACCGCGTCGGGCCCGGCGTCGTGACCGTTCTTGTTCTTCTTGTCCTTGGCCATCGTCTGACGTTACGCCGGATCGGGCCGCGGGGGATCCGTCTGCGCGCCGACCGCGTGGGCCCACCGCCCGGGGGCGGCGACGGGGAAGCCGTGCATCGCGACCACGAGCGCCGGCCGCCGCCCCGCGAGTCGGCGGCGCGACGCGGCGGCACCCGGGGGGTCGTGGTGCAGGCCCCGGGGCAGCGGCAGCCAGCGTGGCGCCGCCGGGTCGGTGGACACGTTGACCGGCCCGTCGCCGACGACGAGCACCCCGTCGTCCGCCCGCCACAGGGCGAGCGTGCCGGGGCTGTGGCCGGGGACGGCGAGGACCTCGAAGCCGGCGATGCGGTCGCCCTCGACCAGACGCCGGTCGACCGGGCGGCGCTCCCGGACCAGCGACCCGAGCACGAGCCGCTCGACCGCCCCGGCGTGCGTGTCGATCCGCCCGTCCTCGAAGCGCGCTGCGTCGGCGTCCCCCATGGCCAGCGGGGCGCCCGTCTGGCGGCACAGCCATGCGCTCGCGCCGACGTGGTCGCCGTGCGCGTGGGTCACGGCGTGCTCGGCGACGTGGCGCCCGCGCAGCAGCCCGGCGAGCCGGCGCGCCGACCACGGGAACCCGGCGTCGACCACCACGTCGCCGTCCGGACCCTCGAGCAGCACGGTGTGCAGGAGACCGGCCGGGACCAGCGCGCCCAGGTGGACGCCGTCGGCGATCTCCCGGAAGCGCGGCGCCATGGCGCGGAGCCTGTCAGGTCCCGAGCACCGCCGTCACGAACCCGTCCCGCTCGGCGGTCCCGGTGACCCGCACCGGCACGGGGTGCGCGAAGCCCGGTCCGTCGGTGACGAGCGTGTGGAACTCGCCGTTCTCGCCGCACGGGTCGACGTCGGCGGGCAGCTCGGCGATGAGCTCGGCGTCCCAGGTCCGGCCGACGATCGTCGCGGGCACCCGCGCCGGGTCGACGCACACGACCACCGCGCGGACCCCGCGGTCGAGCATCTCGGTGGCCAGCGGTGCGGTCGGGCGTCCCCAGAGCGGGAACGACGCGGCGAGCCCGGTGCCCGCGAGGGCCCGCTCGCGGTAGGCCCGGACGTCGGCGAGGAACAGGTCGCCGTAGACGACCTCGCTCGCGCCCCGGCGCCGCAGCTCCGCCCACGCCGCGCCCGTGCGCTGCTCGTAGACGTCGTTCGGGCACGGCCACGGCAGCTCGACGGTCTCCAGCGGCAGCCCGAGCGCCGCGGCCTGAGCCTCGACGAACGCGCGCGGCACCCAGCTCGCGGACACCTCACCGGCGACGACCGTCGTCTGCAGGCCCGCCACCGTGGTGCCCGGCGTCGCCCGGGCCGTGGCCAGCGCGAGCGCGCCGTCCTTGCCGCCCGACCAGCTCATCCAGACCTGCACCGGCGGGACCCTCCTCGGGGCGGGCTACGGCTACGTGGCCGGCTCGAAGGAGCCGTGCCGCCCCGCGCCGGACGCGAACCGCGTCGCTCCCGCCACCGTCTCGGCGCGCAGCGACGCCTGCCCGTGCGCGAGCTCCCGGCGCATCGCCTCCTCCTCGTCGAGGCCCTCCTGATCGAGGAGCGAGGCGCGGTCGTGGCGCAGGCAGGTCTGCGGGAACGCGGCGAGCTGACCGGCGAGCTCGAGGCTCGCCTCGAGGGCCGTGCCCGCCGGCACGACGCGGTTCGCGAGGCCCATCCGCAACGCCTCGTCGGCGGCGACGGGACGGCCGGTGAGGACGAGGTCCATCGCGTGGCTGCGTCCTATCAAGCGAGGCAGGCGCACCGTGCCGCCGTCGATCAGCGGCACGCCCCATCGCCGGCAGAACACCCCGAACACCGCGGTCTCGTCGGCGACCCGCAGATCGGCCCACAGGGCGAGCTCGAGGCCGCCCGCGACCGCGTGGCCGTGGACCGCGGCGATCACCGGCTTGCCGAGGCGCAGCCGTGTCGGCCCCATCGGCCCGTCCCCGCCGGGCTCCACGCGGTTGCCCTCACCGGTGCTCACGGCCTGCAGGTCGGCGCCGGCGCAGAACGAGGGGCCCTCGCCGCGCAGGATCGCCACCGCCGCCTCGGCGTCGGCGACGAACGCCCGGAAGGCGTCGGCGAGCCGCTCGGCGGTGGCGCGGTCGACGGCGTTGCGCTTCGCGGGCCGGTCGATGCTGACGATCGTCACGGGGCCGCGGTGCTCGACCCGGACGGTGTCGGCGGCCATCAGGCCTCGGCGGCGACGGTGAGCGCGCCGAGGATCTCGGCCCAGCCGCGGACGAAGGCACCGCCGACGTAGCCGCCGGGGCGGGCGCAGTCCTCGCCGAGCTGCTCGGGGGTGAGGGCCTCCCAGCCCCGGTGCTCGACCGCGACGCGGGTCAGCGCCGGGCCGAGCGCGGTGAACGTCAGCTCGACCTCGGTGGGCGCGGGGGTCATCTCCCAGGTCATCACCAGGCGCTGCGGCGGGTCCCACGCGAGCAGCCGGCCCCAGTCGCACTCGGTGCCGTCGTCCCAGCGCTCGTACACGCGGCCGTCGACGCAGCGCTCGACCCGCACCTCGCGGACCCGCTCCTTCCCCGCCGAGTACGGCTGCAACGGCCACCACTGGCCGATCGTCGCGACGAACACGTCGAACGCGTGCGCGCGGGCGCTGCGCACCAGCGTCGACTGCCGGATCGGGGGGCGGCGCAGGGTGGTGACGGTGCCGGCCTCAGCCGGCGGCGTCGTGGACGTCATCGGTGCCCCCTCGGTGTGCGATCCCACGGTGTTCGATCCCACGGTGCTCGATCCCACGGTGCTCGATCCCGGGGCCGGCCTCCACGAGGCGCCGGGCGGTGTCCAGCGACGAGGCCCACATGTCCTCGAGGAACTCCCGCAGGCCGTCGAGGCCCTCGGGGCGGGCGCGGTAGAGCCGGCGGGTGCCCTCGCGTCGCTCGGTGAGCAGGCACGCGTCCTTCAGGACCGTCAGGTGCTGGCTGACGGCCGGGCGCGTCACGTCGAACGCCGACGCGATCTCGCCGGCGGACAGCTCGTCGTGGGCGACCAGGCGCAGGATCGAGCGGCGCCGGGGCTCCACCAGCGCGCGCAGGGCGGTGCCCGCGTGGTCGTCGTCGTCGCTCACACCGCACCTCCTCCGTCAGCGAGAACGAACGTTAGCGCGAAGGCAAGACGTTGGCGAGCCCCTCACTTGACGAGCCGCTGGACCTCGCGGAACGCGGCGCTGTCGCTGTCGTGCAGCCACTCGAAGAGCACCATCTCCGTGGTGACCACGTCGACGCCGTGGGCGCGCATCCGGTCGAGGGCGCGCTCGTGGTTCGTCGTGCGGCGGCTGCCGACGGCGTCGGCGACCACGGCGACGTCGCGACCGCGGGCGCGGAGCCCGAGGACGGTCTGCAGGACGCAGACGTGCGCCTCGCACCCGGCGACCACGACGGTGCCGGGCCCGGGGTCGACGTCCGCGGCGAACGTCGTCTTGGCCAGCGCGGGCGCGGGCAGCAGCTCCGCCACGGCGCCGACCGTGCGGCCGAGGCCGTCCGGGTTCTGCTCGGTGGCGCACACGTCCACGCCGAGCCGGGTCGCGGCCCGCACGAGGCGGCCCGCGTTCTCGAGCAGCGCCGGCCCGTCGGCGATCGCGGGCATGAGCCGTTCCTGCAGGTCGACGACGAGCAGGACCGAGGACTCGGCGGAGAGCAGCGGCACGGGCCGACCGTAGGCGCCCGCGGGCGGTCGGCGCGAGGTTGACGGGGGGTCGTCCGGCCCCGTAGGGCGGGCGGGTGACCACCGCTCCCGCCCTGCCCGGACGCACCGACCGCGTCGCGGACCACACGCGCCGCTTCGCCGCCTTCCTCGACGACGAGGTCGCGCCGCTCGAGACCGACCTCGCCGCGCGGGACGTCGGCACCCCGGGGAACCCGCGGCTCGACGAGGCCGGCCGGATGCACCCCGCGGTGTGGGAGGCCCGGCGCGAGGTGCAGCGGCGATCGGCGGCGGCCGGGCTCTACAACCCGCACGTCGCCGCCGCGCTCGGAGGCGGTGGGTTCGGCCGCGCCGAGATGCAGCACGTCGAGGAGTTCGTCTACCGACGCTCGGGTCTCGGGCTGGGGCTCGCGGCACTGGCGTGGACCGAGGGCGCCAACCCCGCGATCGAGCACTGCTCCGACGCGGCCCGCGCGCGCTGGCTCGAGCCGCTGATGGCCGGCGAGATCACCGCCGCCTTCGCCAACACCGAGACGGCGGTGGGCACCGACGTCCTGGCGATGGAGACGCGGGCCCGCCGCGACGGGAGCGACTGGGTCCTCGACGGCACGAAGGCGTGGATCACCAACGCGCACTTCGCCGACGTCGTCCAGCTGGTCGCCGTCACCGATCCCGGCGCCGGCACGCGCTCGCTGTCGATGTTCCTCGTCGACGCGACCGCGCCCGGCTTCACCCGCGGCCGCGACATCCCGACGATGCTCGACGACGGGCTCACCGGCGAGCTGCACCTCGACGGCGTCCGGGTGCCGGCGGAGGACGTCGTCGGGGAGGTCGGCGACGGCTTCGCGCTGGCCATGGCGTGGATCAACTGGCGACGCCTGTGCCGGGGCGGCATGTGCGCCGGCTGGGGCGAGTGGCTGCTCGAGCGTGCCCTGGACCGGGCGCAGCACCGCACCTCGGGCGGCGCGCCGATCGCCGAGCTCCAGTCGGTACAGCACATGCTCGCCGAGATGGACGCCGACGTGTACACGGCGAGGGCGGCGTCGCTGCAGGCCCAGGCCGAGATCGACGCGCTGCCCGGCGGGGCGTTCGGCATCCCGCTGCACCCCGACGCGCCGCGCCTCACGAGCCTGGTGAAGGTCATCAACGACGAGGCCTTCTTCCGCGTCGCCGACCGCGCGGTCCAGGTGCACGGCGGCACGGGGCTCCGGATCGGCTCGCCGGAGGAGAAGCTGTTCCGGCTCGCCCGCAACCTCAAGATCCCGGCGGGCACCGTCGAGATCCAGCGCAACGCGATCGCCCGCGGACTGCTGCGCCGGGGCCCACGATGAAGGGCCGGGGCCCGGTGAGCCTCGCCGCGGTCACGGGGCGCTTCCAGCCCGTCCACGCCCAGCACCTGGAGCTCTTCGCGCTCGCCCTCGCCGAGCACGACCACCTCGTCGTCGCCGTCACCAACCCCGACACCGGCGCCCGCCACGCGTCCACCACCTCGGCCCACCGCCACACCGACGAGGCCAACCCGTTCACCTTCTACGAACGCGCGCGACTGCTCGAGGCGGCGCTGACCGGCGCGGGGCTGGCCGACCGCGCCACCGTCGTCCCGTTCGACCTCACCCGCCCGCACCTGTGGCCGGAGTACGTGCCCCGCTCGGCCGTGCAGTACGTGCGCGCCTACTCGCCGTGGGAGAAGGACAAGGCGGGACGGCTCGAGGACGGCGGCTACGCCGTGGTCGTGCTCGACGGCGACCCCGCGACGAAGCGGGACGCGTCCGGCATCCGGGCGCGGTTCGCCGACGGCACGTGGACCGGACTCGTGCCACCGGCGACGGTGCCGGTGCTGACCGATCTCCTCGCCGCGCGATGAGACCGCCCGGCCACGGCGAGACGCAGCCCCGGCTCGACGACGACCGTCTCCCGGTGGTGCTCGTCGTGCTCGACGGCCTGGGCGACCGGCCGATCCCCGAGCTCGGCCACCGGACGCCGTCCGAGGCGGCGCACACCCCGGTGCTCGACGCCCTCGCCGCCCGCGGGGCCTCCGGCTGGCACCTGCCGTTCGGCTGGGGCCGCGCGCCCTCCTCCGAGCTCGCGCACTGGGCCCTGTTCGGCTACGCCGACGTGCCCTTCCCGGGCCGGGCGGTGCTCGAGGCGCTCGGTGCGGGCGTCGACGTGCCGTCCGGCGTCGCGGTCACCCACGCGGCGCTGCGGACGTCCTCGGCCGACACCGACGGCCGGGTCTGGATCACGGGCCGGACGGCACGGGACGACGCCGACGACGCCGCGGTCCTGCTCGAGGCGGCGGGCGCCCTCGCCGCCGCGCACGGTCACCGGCTCGTGCCGCTCGGCGGACGGGGGGAGGCGGTGCTGCTCCTGCCGGGCTGCGCCGCCGGCGCGGTCACCGACTCCGACCCCTTCTTCGAGGACCGCCATCCCTGGCTGCGGGTGCTCCCGTGCGCAGAGGCGCCCGAGGCCGCGCCGACGGCGGAGGCGCTGACGGCACTGCTGCGCGAGGCCCGGGCGGCGCTGGTGTCGCACCCGGTGAACCACGACCGCCGCCGGCGGGGCCTCCCGGCGCTCGACGTGCTGACGACGAAGTGGTCGGGCGCGCTCGGGGCCGTGCCGCCGTTCGCCGAGCACGTCGGCACCGCCGGCGCGGCCGTCACGAGCACCCGGCTGTACCGGGGGCTCGCGGCCGTGCTCGGGATGCGGGCGCACCACCTCGCGGCCGACCCCGACCACGGCGCCGACCTGGCGGCGCGCCTGGACGCGGCGCGCGGCCTGCTGGCCGAGGGCGCGGCGTTCGTGCACGTGCACACCAAGGCCACCGACGACGCCGGCCACACGAAGGACCCGCGGGCGAAGCTCACCGTGCTCGAGGCCGCCGACCCGGGGCTCGCCGGGCTCCTCGACCTCGCCGAGCACGCCGTCGTCGCCGTGACGGGGGACCACGCCACGCCCTCGACCGGCGGGGTGCTGCACACCGGCGACCCGACCCCGCTCGTCGTCGCCGGGCCGACCGTGCGCCCCGACGGCGTCACGTCCTTCGGCGAGGCGCCCGCCCACGCCGGCTGGTACGGCTTGGTCAGCGCGCGCGACCTCCTCCCGCTGCTGCTCGGGCACGCGCACCGGGCAGCGTTCCTGGGTCACCGCCCGACCCCGCGGCGCACGGCGGCCCTGCCGGACGCGCCGGAGCCGATGATCGAGCCCTGACCCCGCGGCGGGGAGCTCCGCACCGCCGGGGTCGGCGCTCTCCGGGAGGATGTGGTCCACCGGTCGGGAGGAGCGGACATGTCGCTGGGCAGCCTCGACGTCGAGGAACAGGCCATCGTGGACACGGTCCGCGAGTTCGTGGACCACGAGGTGCGCCCGGTCGCCCGGGAGCTCGAGCACGCGAACACCTATCCCGAGAAGCTCATCGAGCAGATGAAGCAGCTCGGGGTGTTCGGCCTCGCGATCCCCGAGCCCTACGGCGACGTGCAGGTCAGCACGCCGTGCTACGCGCTGGTCACCGAGGAGCTCGCGCGCGGGTGGATGAGCCTGGCCGGCTCGATGGGCGGGCACACCGTCGTCGCCAAGCTCCTGCTCACCTACGGCACCGAGGAGCAGCGGGAGCGCTACCTGCCGCGCATGGCCACCGGCGAGCTGCGCGCGACCATGGCGCTCACCGAGCCCGGTGGGGGCTCCGACCTGCAGGCCCTGCGCACGGTCGCCCGGCGCGACGGGGACGGGGACGGGTACGTCGTCGACGGCACCAAGACCTGGATCACCAACGCGCGCCGCTCCGACCTCATCGCGCTGCTGTGCAAGACCGACCCGCGCGCCGAGCCCGCGCACGTCGGCATCAGCGTGCTGCTGGTCGAGAAGGTCCCCGGCGTCGAGGTGTCCAAGGACCTGCCCAAGCTCGGCTACAAGGGCGTCGAGAGCTGCGAGGTCTCCTTCACCGGGGCCCGGGTCGGCGCCGACGCCGTGCTCGGCGGGATCGAGGGCCAGGGCTTCGCGCAGATGATGCGGGGCCTCGAGATCGGGCGCATCCAGGTGGCCGCGCGGGCGACCGGTGTCGCGCGCGCCGCGTTCGACGACTCGCTGCGCTACGCCCAGGAGCGCGAGAGCTTCGGCCAGCCGATCTGGAAGCACCAGTCGGTCGGCAACCTCCTCGCCGACATGGGCACCAAGATCACCGCCGCGCGCAGCCTGCTGCTGCACGCCGCCCGCTCCTACGACTCCGGCGACCGGTCGGACATGGAGGCCGGCATGGCCAAGCTGTTCTGCTCGGAGACGGCGATGGAGGTCGCGCTGAACGCCATCCGCGTGCACGGCGGGTACGGCTACTCCACGGAGTTCGACGTCGAGCGCTACTTCCGCGACGCGCCGCTGATGATCGTCGGCGAGGGCACCAACGAGATCCAGAGCAACGTCATCGTCCGCCAGCTGGTGCAACGCGGTGGGCTGTAGACCGCTCCGGCGGGTAACCGTGCCCATGGCGAAGGGCGCGAAGGACTACGAGAAGGACTACACCCACCCGGAGCTGCGGGAACGGCTCAAGGAGGAGATCAAGCAGTCCGACAAGGGCGGGGCGCCGGGCAAGTGGTCGGCGCGCAAGAGCCAGCTGCTCACCCAGGAGTACGAGCGCCACGGCGGCGGCTACGAGCACCCCGACCAGCTCACCGAGGGCCAGCGCAGCCTGGAGCAGTGGACCGACGAGCAGTGGCAGACCGCCGACGGCTCCACCGAGGCCCGCGGGGACGGCGAGACCGACCGCTACCTGCCCAAGAAGGCCTGGGAGCAGATGTCGGACGAACAGATGGAGGAGACCCGCGAGCGCAAGCGGGAGGCCTCGAAGAAGGGGCAGGGCGACGTCCCCAACACCGGCGAGGCCAAGACCGCGCGCAAGGTCGCGGAGCTCGACGAGATGAAGGCCGACGAGGCGAAGAAGGCCGCCCGCGACATGGACCCCGCCACCGCCCAGCAGGCCCTCGAGCACGAGCGCGAGCACCGCGACCGCAAGACCGTCGAGCAGCCGCTGGAGAAGGCCGCGCAGCAGGACTGACGGGCGGCCGGCCTACCCCTCGGGCTCGAAGGCCGGATGGGTGACGGTGTCCCGCCGGTCGACGAGGTGCGCGACCTCGGTCTCGGGCCGGCCGCTCACGGCCTCCCGCACCGCCCGGCCCGTCGCCTCCCGCGCGGCCGCGCACACCGCGTCGCCGTCGCCCGCGTCCTCGCCCAGCCACAGCGACACGAGGACCAGCGTCTCCTGGTCGGCCGACAGCAGGCCCTCCGCGACCGCGTCGAGGACGCCCCGCGCGATCCCGACCTGGCAGGCGCCGGACACGAGGCCCTCGTGCGCCGCCGAGGCGATCGGCATCTTGTTGAGCATGATCGTCGGCGGGTACAGGGTCTCGTACGACGGTTGATCCGGGCCGAGGCTGATGAGGATCGGGGTGAAGCCCGCCGTCGGCGCGGCGAACGCCGAGGTCACCGAGGCGGCGGTCGGCGTCCCCCGGGCGGCGAGGACGACGTTGACGTGCACCCCGTCCGGCGGGGTGCCGCCCCAGCCCTGGCTGACGCGGCCGTCCAGCGCGTGCGGGTCCATGGTGGTCCTCCCGTCAGGGCGTCCCGGTGTCGTCTCAGCGGACGGCGCCCGTGACCACCATGCCGAACTCCTCGACGATCCGGGAGAACCCGTCGGCGCCGTGACCCCGGTCGATGGCTCGCTGCGCGAGCCGCCGGATCAGCTCGGGGAGCGCCGGGTCGAGGCCGCGGGCCCGGCTGGTGGCGACGATGTGCCCGAGCGCCGCCGCGTTCATCACGAGGTTGTCCTCGTGGCCGGGGTGGCGGGCCGCGTCGACGTCCGCGGCCAGTCCGCGGAAGGTCTCGGGCAGGATCGCGATGACCTGTTCGGCGTAGGGCGCGAACTCGGCGCCGGTGATCCCGTCGCCGCCCACCACCGCGGCGGCGTGCAGGAACGCGGCCATGCCAGCGAAGAAGACGTCGAGCATCCCGAGGTCGAACAGGGCGGCGCGGCCCGGGTCGGTGCCCAGGAGATCGGTGCGGCCGAACGCCTCGAGCGTGGTGCGGTGGCGCTCGTGCACCGCCGTCGCCCCGCTGTAGAGGACGAGCGCGTCGGGCGTCCCCACCAGCGGCGTCGGGACCATGATCGTGCCGGCCAGGACCTGCGCGCCGCGGGCGGTCAGCCGGGTCGCCGTGGCCCGCGCCTGCTCGGGGGTGCCGGAGGTGAGGTTCACCAGCGTCGTGCCGGCCAGCGCGTCGCCGAGCGGGTCGAGGACGGTCGCGACGGCGGCGTCGTCGAGCAGGCAGACGACGGTCAGGGGGCTCGCGGCCACGGCCGCCGCGGGGTCGGGCGCCACGCGGGCGCCCTCGGGCACGAGGGCGTCGGCGCGGGCGGGGGTGCGGTTCCAGACGGTTACGGGGTGGCCGGCGCGCAGCAGGGCACGGGCGAGGGCGGTGCCCATGGCGCCGAGGCCGAGGACGGTGACGGGTTCCTCGATGTCCATGGCCGGGGACGCTAAACTTTCACACCGGTGTGAAGGTCAAGCCCGGAGGGCGGACGCGTGCGGATCGGTGAACTGGCCCGACGCGCGGGGGTGGCGCCCCGCCTGCTGCGCTACTACGAGGAGCAGGGCCTGCTGAGCCCGCAGCGCACCGCCGCGGGGTACCGCGAGTACGCCGAGGCGGACCTCGACGTCGTGCAGCACGTCCGCACGCTGCTCGCGGCGGGGCTCTCGACGGCCACCATCGCCGACCTGCTGCCCTGCATGGGCGCCGACGGCCCGCGGCTCGTCGCGAGCTGCCCGGAGCTGCTCGACGACCTGCACCGCGAGCGCGACCGGCTGACCACGATGATCGACGAGCTCGCCGCCGCCCGCGACGGGCTCGACGCCGTCATCGCCGGCGCGGTGCCGGTGGACGCGCGGTACGCGACCTGCTGAGCGCCGCGACCCCGGCTGGTCAGGGGCGCGGGACGTCGCGGGGCGTGGGGAGCGTCGGCCCGGGGACGCCTCGGGCCGCGGCCGCGTCGGCTCCGCCGCGCACCTCGGCGGCGGTCTCCTCGACCAGCGCCCCGGACTCGGCGACGGTGTCGGTGGGGAAGGGGACGGGAAACGCCCGGAGCTGCTGCACGCCGGGGACGCCCGCCGCGGCCGCCCCACCGCCGTACAGGGCCGTGGCCACGAGCGCGGCCCCGGACGGCGGGAGCCACCGCTCGAGGAGACGGAGGCTCGCGCGGTAGGCCGAGGCGGAGGCGGCCAGCCCGAGCACCCCCGCACCGCCGAGGAGCCCGAGGGCGGGCGCGGTCGCCTTGAGCTTGCCCCAGGTCTCCTGCTGGGCGGCGGCGATCTCGCCGCGGACGAGGATCCGCGTCTGCTCCGAGAGGTCGGTCAACGCGCCCGCGATGCCGGCCTGGGGACTCTGCTGCTGCTGCTGTTCGGTCATGGCCCCGCAGGTACCCGTCGGGCGGGCCCCGATGAACGCGCGGCTCAGCGGGCGGGCGCCAGGTGGTCGGCCAGGACGTCGCGCAGCGGGGTCGTCGGCCGGCCGATCATCGCGGACAGGGCCGGGTCGGCAGGGGCGAAGGCGCCGCGGCGTCCGGCCGCGAACATGCCGACCAGCATGTCCGCACCCGCCGCGGGCGCGCCCTGCGCGACCATGCCCGCCCGGAACTCGTCGTCGGACACGACGACCCGGCGGATCCCGCGACCCGTGAGCTCGGCGAGCACCGCGGCGACGTCGGCGAGGGTCAGCGCCTCGGGCCCGGTCAGGGGCGGCGTGGTGTCCCCGAGCCCCTCGGACGTCAGGGCGACGGCCGCGGCCTCGGCGAGGTCGGCGTGCGCGGTCCAGGCCACCGGGCCGTCCTCGGGGGCGCGGAGCTCGCCGGTCGCCAGCGCGCCGGCCACCAGGCGCGGCACGGTGGCGGCGTAGAAGCCGTGGCGCAGGGCCGTGGTGGACGGCGCACCGCACCCGCGCAGGATCTCCTCGGTGGCCGCGTGCGTGACCATCGGCGGGAACGGCGACGTCGGGTCGACGCCCATGTGGCTGGTGTAGAGCACGTGCTGCGCACCGGCGGCCACCGCGGCCTCGATGCCCGCGCGGTTGAGCCGCACCGCCTCCTCGCCCACGGTGTTCGCCGACACCACGAGCACCCGTGTGGCTCCCTCGAACGCCCGCCCGAGGCTCTCCGGGTCGGCGTAGTCGGCGTGCCGCACCCGCACGCCCCGCTGCTCGAGGTCGGCGACCCGGGCGGGGTCGCGCACGCTCACGGCGATCCGCTCGGCGGGCTCGCGCTCGAGCAGCCGTTCCACCACGAGGCGTCCTAGCGCACCGCTGGCCCCGGTCACGACGATCATCGATGACTCCTTACCGTTGTTACCGCGACGACGTTAACACCGTCAGTACCAGCGATAGCAAGTCTCCGCTATCGTCGATCACATGACGGTCGAGGGCGGCGTGCGGGAGCGCATCGTGACCGCGGCGCTCGGGCTGCTCGTCGAGGGCGGGCCGGACGCGGTGTCGACGCGTGCGGTCAGCGCCGCGGCCGGGGTCCAGGCGCCGACGATCTACCGGCTGTTCGGCGACAAGCAGGGCCTGCTCGACGAGGTGGCGAGCCAGGGGTTCCGCCGCTACCTCGCCGACAAGGCGAGCCGGGAGCCCACCGACGACCCGGTGCAGGACCTGCGCGACGGCTGGGACGCGCACGTCGAGATGGGCCTCGCGCAGCCGGCGCTCTACCGGCTCATGTACGAGCGGGCGGTCGACGGCGGCTCGACGTCGCCGGCGGCCGCCGCCGCCGTCGACGTCCTCGGCGGCCACATCGCCCGCGTCGCCCGGGCGGGTCGGCTGCGCGTGCCGGTCGAGCGG
>CADCTH010000421.1 GCA_902805495.1 uncultured Actinomycetospora sp. | reverse complement strand
TGATCTCCCCCGCGTCGTCCTCGTCACCCACTCCACGTCGCCCCGCGGCGGCATGGTGCACACGCTCGCCCTGGCCGAGGCGCTGCACGCGCTCGGCCGCCCGGTCCACCTGGTCACCCAGGGCGACCCGGCCGCGGGCCTCTTCCGCCCCACCGTGGTGCCGCACACGGTGCTGCCCGCGCCGGCGAGGACCGGGACGTTGACCGATCGCGTGTTCGCCTCGATCGACGCGCTCACCGACGCCCTCGCGGCGATGGTGGCCGAGGGGGGCGAGACCGTGCTGCACGCCCAGGACTGCATCGCCGCGCGCGCCGCCGCCCGGGTGCGCGACGCCGGCGCGCCGGTGCCGGTGGTGCGCACGGTGCACCACGTCGACGACTTCACCACGCCGGCGCTGATCACCTGCCAGCGCGAGGCCATCATCGAGCCGGACCGGGTGCTCGTCGTCAGCGAGCACTGGCGGCGGATCCTCCACGACCACTACGCCACCGAGGCCACGGTCGTCCCCAACGGCGTCGACCCGGCCCGCTTCCCGCCGATCACCGCCGGGCGCCGGGCCGCGCTGCGGGCGTCGATCGGTGCCTCGTCGGACGGCAGGGACCGCTTCCTGTTCCTCGCCGTCGGCGGGGTGGAGCCGCGCAAGGGCACCCACCACGCGTTCGAGGCCCTGGGCGAGCTGGTGCGCGGGATGCGCCGGCCACCCATGCTCGCCGTGGTCGGCGGGCACTCGTTCCAGGACTACGCGCCCTACCGCGAGGCCGCCCTCGCCGCGCTGCCCGGCCTCGGGCTCACGCTCGGCCCCAACGTCGTGCTGCTCGGCACGCTGCCCGATGACGAGCTCGGCGCCTGGTACCGCAGCGCCGACGCCCTGTGCTTCCCGTCGGTCAAGGAGGGATGGGGGCTGGCCGTCCTGGAGGCGATGGCCGCCGGCCTGCCCGTCCTCGCCGGTGACCTGCCCGTGTTCCGCGAGTACCTGCTCGACCACCACGACGCGCTGCTGCCGCGCTCGGGCGACAGCGCCGCCCTGGCCGCGTCGATGCGCGAGATGTACGCCGACACCGCGCTGCGCCGCCGGCTCGTCGCGGGCGGGCGCACGACGGCGCGGCGCTTCCGGTGGTCACGCAGCGCGGAGCGCCACGCGGTGATCTACGACGAGGTCCGCGCGGCCGTCGGGGGCGCGCGTCGTCAGTGACCGTGGCCGTGGCCGTCACCGTCGGCGTGGTCGTGGCCCGCGGGGCGCTCGGCCAGGCGGGCGGCGCGCTCGGCCACCGCCACGGCGTCGTCGGCGCCCGCGTCCACCACCCCGTCCTCGAGGGCCGCGAGCCAGCAGCGGTAGTAGCGGTACTCCTCGCCCGGCGCGTGGTCGGCCTCCCAGGCCGCGACGCGGGCGACGAGGCTGTCGCGGAACTCGTCCCAGGTGAACAGGCCCGCCTCGACGAGGGTCACCGCCATCCCGAAGGCGCGACTCTCCCAGGGCTCGGCGAAGACGAGCTCGCCGTTGGCGCGCGGCGGGGCCGCCACACCGTCGACGTCGAGCAGCGCCGTCACGGGGCCGCCACCTCGGCGACCCCGACCATCGCGTCGCGGGTGACCAGCGCCGCGAGCGCCTCGGCGTCGAGGTGCTCAGTGCCGGCGGGACGCCGGGGCAACACGAGGTAGCGCACCTCGGCGCTGGAGTCCCAGACCTGGATCGCTCTGCCCTCGGGCACCTCGAGGCCCATCTCGCGCAGCACCCGGCGCGGCGTGCGCACCATGCCCGCGCGGTAGGCCGGGTCCTTGTACCAGGTCGGCGGCAGCCCGAGGACCGGCCACGGGTAGCAGGAGCAGAGGGTGCAGACGACGACGTGGTGCACGTCGTCGGTCTGCTCCACCACGACCATGTGCTCGCCCTGCGGCCCGCCGAAGCCCATGTCCTTGATCGCGGCGGTGCCGTCGCGCAGCAGCCACTCGCGGTACTCGGGGTCGGTCCACGCGCGGGCGACGACCTTGGCGCCGTTGAGCGGGCCCACGTCCTGCTCGTAGGTCTTGATGAACTTGTCCATCACCGCCGGGTCGACCGGCTCGCGCTCGACGAGGAGCTGCTCGAGCGCCTCGGTGCGCAGCGCCGGGGACAGGCGGTCGGCGGGCGCGGAACTCACGGGCTGGCCTCCAGGTAGCTCTCGAACAGGTCGACCTGCAACGTGAACGGCTCGGCGTCGGGGCCCCACAGCTCCGTGGAGGCAAACGCGACCGTGTACACGTGCTGGGGGTTCTCGCCCTCGAACACCGCGTGGGTGTCGGGCAGGACGTGCGCGGGGCGGATCGCGGTCACCGTGCCCGAGCGCCGGCGCACGTAGGCCGGCAGCTTGGTCGGGCCCTCGGGGTGCACGTCCTTCGTGCGCACGGCGTCGCCGACGGCGAACGCCGGGTCGAGGTCGACCTCGCGCAGCGACCCGCCCGCGGTGGGCTTGTAGTCGGGGCGGTCCGGCTCCGGGAACGGCGGCTCGGTGACGTCCTCGCCGAGGTTGCGCCGGGCTCGGGCGTCGACGGCGCCGGGCGCCAGGATGCTGGAGTCGGTGAGCATCAGCTCGGCGGCGTTGAGCCACCGGCCGTAGTAGCCGTCGACGAGGTAGTCGACGGGGTGCAGCCGCCCGAGGGCGTGCCGGAACGCGTCGAGGTTGCGGCCGGAGATGCGCCCCATCGTCAGCACCGTGATGGCGAAGCTGCGGCCCTCCCACGGCTCGGCGAATGGCGGCTCGTCGGTGGGGACCTGCGCGGGCCCCCAGCCCTGGGTGCCGCCCATGTCGGCGATCGAGTCCACGGGTCCTCCTCTGCGCTGGGCGTTCGTGAGTGCTCGTCCGTGCCGGGGCACGGACGAGCACTCACCGAGGGGTCAGACGGTCCAGGTCTGCATGACCAGCGCGCCCTCGCGCCGGGCGGTGAGCTGCGCGTCGAGCACGTCGAGGGGATTGATCGGCTTGACCCCCTCGAGCATGTCCACCTCGCGCATGCCGTACAGCATGGCCGCCGAGAAGCGGCAGGCGTACACGTGGCCGCCCTCGCCCATGAACGTGTTCAGCTGGTTGTTGTAGCCCATCCCGCCCGGGAACGCCTCGTCGCCGACGCACGGGTAGCCGCGGGTTGCCGACGCCATGAGCGACCCGGGGCCGAACAGCACGATGCTCGTGTCGAAGCCCTTCCGGTTGATCCGGGTGGCGGTGAGCATGTTGACCAGACCGACCGAGCCCTCGAAGGGCACGGTGTGCATGAAGATGTACGCCTTCTCGCCCTGCTCGGCCTGGATGTCGTCGAAGACCTTGTCCTCGTAGTCGACGATCGCGTCGCCCTTCTGGACCCGCTCGCCCACGATCTGAGCCACCTCGGCCACCTCTTCCCTCGTTCGGTGTTTCACAAGCGGTCCGGCGGGCGGGCGCCCGCCGGTGTCCTCACACGGCCGGTTCCCGTGGCTCGGGCGGCGGTGACCAGGTCTGCCGGTGGCTGCCGGGCATCGCGCGCATCACGCGGTGGCGCAGGGACCAGGGCAGCGCCCGGTAGGTCGGCGCGAAGACGCGCCGCCAGAACAGCTCGACGATCCCGT
>CADCTH010000420.1 GCA_902805495.1 uncultured Actinomycetospora sp. | reverse complement strand
GTCCCGTGCCGCAGCGCGTCGACGCACCGGCGCACGGTGTCCCGCTCGGGCTCGCGCCCGACCACCGGGTGCGGCGCGGTGCGGGACGAGGGGACCACGGGCCCATCTCAGCGCGCCCCGGGTGCCCTGACCAGGGGCGACGCCCCGATCAGCCGCCCGAACCCGGCGGCCGCGAACGGTAGACGCAGGTGAGCTTCGCCGTGCACACGCGGCGCTCCTCGTCGTCGGTGATCACGATCTCGAACGTGCCGATCGTGCGGCCCACCGACAGCGGCGTGCAGACGCCGGTGACGACGCCGTCGAGGGCCGAGCGGTGGTGCGTGCACGAGAGCTCGAGCCCGACCGGGGCGCGCTCGGGCCAGCCGTGCAGCGCCGCGGCGGTGGAGCCCAGGGTCTCGGCGAGGACGCCGTTGGCGCCCCCGTGCAGCAGCCCGAACGGCTGGCGGTTGCCCGTCACCGGCATGGTGCCGACGACGCGGTCCGCCTCCCACGACGTGATCTCGATGCCCATCCGCGCCGCGAGCTGCTCGTCGGGGTACTGGACGTCGATCTCGGGCACCGCGGCGGACTCGGGGGCCGGGGAGCTGGTCATGCCCGGAGGGTAGGGCGGGCGTCGGGCGCCGGCTCCCCGGGCGCCCCGGGTGTGTCGGGGGTCGCCCCTAGACTCGCGGCGTGGCTCCGACCGGCACGGCGACCCCATCCGAGACGACCCCTCCCGGGACGACGCAGCCCGAGGCGACCGAGCCCGAGGCCGTCCCGGACGCCCCGGTGGGCGGCCGGGGCCGTCTGCTGCTGCTCGACGGGCACTCGCTGGCCTATCGCGCCTTCTTCGCGCTGCCGACGGAGAACTTCAACACCACCACGGGGCAGACCACCAACGCGGTCTACGGCTTCACGTCGATGCTCATCAACCTGCTGCGCGACGAGGAGCCGACGCACGTGGCGGTGGCGTTCGACGTCTCGCGCCAGACCTTCCGGGCCGAGACGTTCGCGGCCTACAAGGCCAACCGCAGCGCCACGCCCGACGAGTTCCGCGGCCAGATCGACCTCATCAAGGACATCCTCGCCGCGCTGGCCATCCCGGTGCTCGCCGTCGAGGGCTACGAGGCCGACGACCTCATCGCCACGCTGACGACGCAGGCGGTGGCCGAGGGCATGACGGTGTCGATCTGTACGGGCGACCGTGACGCGTTCCAGCTGGTCAGCCCGGACGTCACCGTGCTCTACCCGCGCAAGGGCGTGTCCGACCTCGTGCGCTACACCCCCGAGCAGGTCATGGAGCGCTACACGCTCACCCCCGAGCAGTACCCCGACTTCGCGGCGCTGCGGGGCGACCCGAGCGACAACCTGCCGAGCATCCCGGGGGTGGGGGAGAAGACGGCGCAGAAGTGGATCCGCGAGTTCGGGTCGCTCGACGCGCTGGTCGACCGCGTCGACGAGGTGCGGGGCAAGGCCGGCGACGCGCTGCGCGAGAACCTGTCGTCGGTGGTGCTCAACCGCCAGCTCACCGAGCTCGTCCGCGACGTCGAGGGCATCGGCGCCGGCCCGCACGACCTCGCGGTCCGCCAGTGGGACCGCGACGCGGTGCACCAGCTGTTCGACCAGCTCGAGTTCCGCGTGCTGCGCGAGCGGCTGTTCTCCACGCTCACGGCGGCCGAGCCCGAGGCCGAGGAGGGCTTCGAGGTCCGGGGCGCCGCGCTGGAGCCCGGCGCGGTGGGCGACTGGCTCGCCGACCACGCCCGCGACGGCAGCCGCGTCGGCCTCGCCTTCCGGGGCCGGTGGGCGCACGGCACGGGCGACCTCGAGGGCGTCGCGCTCGCGGCCGCCGACGGCGAGAGCGCCTACGTCGACGTCCGCGCGCTGGACGAGGACGACGAGGCGGCGCTGTCCGCGTGGCTCGCCGACGCCGCGGTGCCCAAGGCGGGGCACGAGATCAAGGGCCCCAGCCACGCCGTGCGCGCGCGGGGCTGGCGGCTCGAGGGCGTCACCAGCGACACCGCGCTCGCCGCGTACCTCGCCCGCCCCGGTGAGCGCAGCTTCGACCTGGCCGACCTCGCGCTGCGCTACCTGCGCCGCGAGCTGCGCGTCGAGGAGACCGGCGACGCCGGCGACCAGCTCACCCTCGACGGCGGCGAGGAGGAGGCCGACGCGGCGCTCGCGCAGGCCGAGATGCTGCGGGCGCGCGCGGTGTACGACCTGGCCGACAAGCTCGACACCGACCTCGCCGAGCTGGGGGGCACCGAGCTGCTCACCGAGCTCGAGCTGCCGCTGCTCGCGGTGCTCGCCGACCTCGAGGCCGCGGGCATCGCGGTCGACGTCAGCGCGCTGCACGACCTCGAGTCACAGTTCGGGGCGCGGGTGCAGGCCGCGGCGCAGTCCGCGTACGACGTCATCGGCAAGGAGATCAACCTCGGCTCGCCGAAGCAGCTGCAGGTCGTGCTGTTCGACGAGCTGGAGATGCCGAAGACCAAGCGCACCAAGACCGGCTACACCACCGACGCCGACTCCCTGCAGACGCTGAACGAGACCAACCCGCACCCGTTCCTCGAGCACCTGCTGGAGCACCGCGACGCCACACGGCTGCGGGTCACGGTCAGGGGCCTGCTCGAGTCGTGCAGCGACGACGGCCGCATCCACACCACGTTCAACCAGACCATCGCGCGCACCGGCCGGCTGTCGTCCACCGAGCCCAACCTGCAGAACATCCCGGTGCGCACCGCCGAGGGCCGGCGCATCCGCGACACCTTCGTCGTCGGGTCAGACTCCGCCGACGGCGCGTTCGGCGAGCTCATGACCGTCGACTACTCCCAGATCGAGATGCGCATCATGGCGCACCTCTCGCGCGACGACGCGCTCATCGAGGCGTTCCAGTCGGGCTACGACTTCCACTCCGCCACCGCGGCGCGGGTGTTCGGCGTGGCCGAGGACGAGGTCTCGCCCGGACAGCGCGCCAAGATCAAGGCGATGAACTACGGCCTCGCCTACGGGCTGTCGGCCTACGGCCTGTCGGCCCAGCTCCGGATCTCCACAGACGAGGCCAAGGAGCTGATGGAGGAGTACTTCACGCGCTTCGGCGGCGTGCGCGACTACCTCCAGCAGGTCGTGGCCCAGGCCCGCAAGGACGGCTACACCAGCTCGATCCTGGGTCGTCGCCGCTACCTGGCCGACCTCACCAGCGACAACCGCCAGCGTCGCGAGATGGCCGAGCGGATGGCGCTCAACGCCCCGATCCAGGGCAGCGCGGCCGACATCATCAAGGTCGCGATGCTCGGCGTGCACCAGGCGCTGCGCGACGAGGGCCTGCGCTCGCGGATGCTGCTCCAGGTCCACGACGAGCTCGTGCTCGAGGTGGCGACGGAGGAGAAGGAGGCCGTCACCGAGCTGGTGCGCCGCGAGATGGGCGCGGCGTTCGAGCTGGACGTCCCGCTCGAGGTGTCGGTCGGCTTCGGGCGCTCCTGGGACCAGGCGGCGCACTGACGGCGGCGATCACATCCGCTGGTACGCACGAGTACCGGGCGCTAGCGTGGTACGCGTGAGTACCGAGCACCTCGACGTGGTCATCGTCGGCGCGGGCCTGTCCGGGATCGGCACCGCCTGTCACCTCGAGCGCGAGCTGCCCGACCACCGCTACGCGGTGCTCGAGGCCCGCGACGACCTGGGCGGCACGTGGAGCCTGTTCCGGTACCCGGGCATCCGCTCGGACTCCGACATGCACACCCTGGGCTACCGCTTCCGCCCCTGGAGCAGCGCCACCGCGCTGGCCGACGGCCCGTCGATCCTCGAGTACGTCCGCGAGACCGCGCAGGAGTACGGGGTCGCCGAGAAGATCCGCTACGGCCACCGCCTGACCCGCGCGTCGTGGGAACCCGACGCCCAGCGCTGGACCCTCGAGATCCCGGGTCAGGAGACGCTGACCTGCTCGTTCCTGCTCATGTGCTCGGGCTACTACCGCTACGACCAGGGCTACACCCCGGACCTGCCCGGCCTCGACCGCTTCGGCGGCACGGTCGTGCACCCGCAGCTCTGGGACCCCGAGCTGGACTACGCCGGCCGGCGCGTCGTCGTCATCGGCAGCGGCGCGACCGCCGTGACGCTGGGGCCCGCGATGCTGGAGGGGGACGGGGCCGCCGGCCACGTGACGATGCTACAGCGCTCGCCGAGCTACGTGCTCTCGATCGGGCGCACCGACGTCGTCGCGCAGACGCTCTCGCGGTTCCTCCCGCGCGCCGTGGCCGACCCGCTCACCCGCGCCAAGAACATCGCGCAGATCATCGCGCTCTACCAGGTCAGCCAGCGTTTCCCGCGCTTCGTGCGCGGGCTGCTGCGCAAGGCGACGCGGTCCGCGCTGCCCGAGGGCTACGACGTCGACACCCACTTCAACCCGAGCTACGACCCGTGGGACCAGCGGATGTGCATGGTTCCCGACGGCGACCTGTTCCGGTCGATCCGGCACGGCCGGGCGGACATCGTCACCGACCACGTCGAGACGTTCACCGAGACCGGCATCCGGCTGCGGTCGGGCCGCGAGCTCGAGGCCGACGTCGTCGTCACCGCCACGGGCCTGAACCTGCAGATGTTCGGCGGCGCCGAGGTGGTCGTCGACGGCGAGCCCGTGCACCTGCCCGACACCATGGCCTACAAGGGCATGATGCTCTCCGGCGTCCCGAACCTCGTGTACATGATCGGCTACACCAACGCCTCCTGGACGCTCAAGGTCGACCTCGTCGCCGAGTACGTCGTGAAGCTGCTGCGGCACCTGCGGAGGAGCGGCCTCGGCGTCGCCGTGCCGGAGCGCGACCCGGAGGTCGAGGAGGCGCCGTTCCTCGACTTCGGCGCGGGCTACGTCCAGCGCTCGATCGACGACCTGCCCAAACAGGGGACCCGGGCGCCGTGGCGGCTCGCGATGAACTACGCGATCGACGCGGTGGCGCTGCGACGCGGCCGGGTCGACGACGACGCGATGCGCTTCGTCCCCGCGGTCACGCACGCCCCCGAGGCCCAGCGCGCCGCGGGCTGATCCGCCGGTGAGCACCGTCGGCGTCGTCGCCCCCGGGGCCATGGGCACGGCCCTCGGCGCCTGCCTCGTCGCGGGCGGGCACCGGGTCCTGACGACCCTGGCGGGACGCTCGCCGGCCACCGCCGCCCGTGCACGCCCGGTGTTCGCCGACGCCGGCGCCCTCGACGACCTCGTGGCCGCCGTCGACGTGGTGCTCGTCGTCGACCCGCCCGGCGCCGCCCGGACCGCGGGCGAGGACCTGGGGGCGGCGTGCACCCGCACCGGTGCCCGGCCCCTGGTCGTCGAGATGGACGCGGTCGCCCCGGCCACGGTCGCGGCCATCGCGGCGTCGCTGCCGGGCGACCTCGTGGACGGCGCGATCTCCGGGCCGCCGCCGCGGCCGGACGCCGGCGTCGCGACCCGGGTGTTCCTCTCCGGCGCCCGCGCGGGCGAGGTGGCGGCGCTCGACGCGCCCGGCGTGCGCTGGCTCGTCCTCGACGGCCCGGTCGGGGCGGCCAGCGCGGCGAAGGCGTGCACCGCCTCGGTGCGCAAGGGGCACCAGGCACTGCTCGCGCACGCGCTGGTCACCGCCGAGGCGCACGGCGTGCTCGACACCGTGCTCGCCTACCTGCGCCTCGACTTCCCCGACGCCGGCGTCGCCCCGGCCGCGGCGGCCGCCACCAAGGCCTGGCGGTTCGTCGACGAGATGACCGAGATCGCCGCGACCCAGGAGGACGCCGGTCTGACCCCGGCGCTGTTCGAGGCCCTCGCCGAGGTCTACCGCGCGCTGGCCACGAGCGACTGGGGCGGACGGCGCCCCGAGGACGTCCCCGGCGACCTCGCGGATCCCGCCGGACTGCGGCCGCGTCCCCGCGGGTAGTCCTCCGTCGGAGCCCCTCACGACGGTCACGCACAGTGGTCGTCCGTGCCCGGTGCATTCGGTCCGAGGACGGACGAGCGGTCGCACCAGCGTTCAGGGTCGTTCGCGCGCGCGAGCGAAGATCTCGGAGTGGTGCACCCCCTCGGGCGGCCGATCCCCGGACTCTTTCGGCCGCACTTTCGCGCCGCGGCACATCCTCGGCCGCTGCGGCCGTTCGGCGGCAATGCGTACGCCCGCCCGGACCTGCGAATGCCCGGCGGACGGTCCCCGACGGGAACCCATCATCAACGCGCCGTGAAATGGTGCACGACCTTTCCCGGTCGCCGGCGGCACTTCCGCGGTTCTGCCGCCGGAACGGGGGAACGGCGCGTGTACGGTCCGGCCCGGTTCGTCCGAGCCCCCGACGACGAAGAACGGTGGAACGCGCGCATGGTCCGGGTCCTGGACTACCTCCCCCGCGGGGACATGGTCGACGACGCGGCCTGGCAGCGCCGTCACCGGTTCCTGCTCGTGCTGCTGCTCGTGCAGTCGCCCGCCCTGGCGATCTACGGGCTGGCGCTGGCGAACCCGGCCTGGCTCGTGACCGCGATCGCACTGATCCCGCTGGTCACGACCGCCGGGGGCTGGTTCAGCCCGGGTCGGATGAGCGGCTCGTTGTGGGTCACGGCCGGCCTCACCGCCACGTCCGCGGGCCTCGTGGTGCTCTCCGGGGGCTCGATCGAGGCGCACTTCTCGTTCTTCGTGATCATCGGTTTCCTGACGCTGTACCAGCACTGGGTGCCGTTCGTCTTCAACATCGTCTTCACCGTGATCAGCCACGGGCTCGGCTCGGCGCTCGTCCCGTCGCTGATGTTCAACCACCACGGGGGGCAGCACAATCCGTGGGGATGGTCGCTGATCCACGGTGGCGCGGTGCTGCTCGCGTGCCTCGGCGTCGCCATCTTCTGCAAGATCACCGAGGACGAGCAGCGCCGCCGCCAGGAACTGACGAAGGAACTGTCGGACGCCCGCGTGCGCCAGCAGGAGTTCACCTCGGAACTGCTGCTGAACCTCGCGCGCCGCAACCAGAGCATGTTCCACCGCCAGCTCGACATCATCAACGACCTCGAGGAGCGCGAGCGCGACCCCGACGCGCTCGCCGACCTCTTCCGGCTCGACCACCTGGCCACCCGCGTGCGCCGCAACGCCGAGAGCCTGCTGGTGCTCTCGGGCGAGCAGCCGGCGCGGGTCTGGTCGGCCCCCGTCGCGCTGCGCGACGTCGTCCGCGCCGGCGTCGCCGAGACCGAGGACCTGGACCGCGTCACGCTCGCGGTCGACGAGCGCCCGCGGATCGTCGGGAGCTCGGTCGCCGACGTGACCCACATGATCGCCGAGCTGGTCGAGAACGCCGCGCGCTACTCGCCGCCCTCGGCGCCGGTGCTCATCCAGAGCCGGGCCTACCACCGTGCGCCCGGCGCGCACATCGTGATCATCGAGGACACCGGCATCGGCATGCCGCCCGCCGAGCTCGCGGCGGC
Organism: uncultured Actinomycetospora sp.; assembly: GCA_902805495.1. Lineage (GTDB taxonomy): Bacteria > Actinomycetota > Actinomycetes > Mycobacteriales > Pseudonocardiaceae > Actinomycetospora. The sequence continues at coordinate 466 of CADCTH010000420.1, read as the reverse complement.
CAACGAGCTGATGGGCGACCCGCAGGAGGTCGACGTGTCCGCGGCGGCCCGCCGGCTGGGCTTCCACGTCGTCGCACGGCTCGCCGAGCGGCACGGGATCGAGGTCTCGCTGACCCCGACCCCCGGCTCCGGCGTGACGGCCGTGCTCGTCCTGCCCGCCGCCCTGGCCGCCGAGGCCGCGCCGACCGTGCCCACCGTCGGTGACCGGGGCCTGGAGCGCGTACCGGCCTCCGCGGTGCCCGCGCCCCGCCGTGGCGGCGCCGACGACGACGGGCGTCGCGTTTCGGCGTCCACCAACGGTCACCACGACGCGCTGTCGAACGGAGCGCCCGCCTCCGGGCCGATCCCGGTCAACGGCCGGCACGCCTGGCCCGGCGCGGACGAGGCCGCCGGCAGCACCGATGGCACCGGCGGGTCGGGCCAGGAGCGGCCGCGGCGCGCGGCCCACGCCGCGGCGCCGGCCGCC
>CADCTH010000419.1 GCA_902805495.1 uncultured Actinomycetospora sp. | reverse complement strand
CGCGGGCGCCCGCGCGGCGGCGCGTCGTCAGCCGCTGACGAGCCGGACACCGCCCACGCCGTGGGTGCGGGCGTAGTCGAGCATCCGCGCGAGATCGCTGACGCCGTTGCTCGCGGGCAGCGGGGCGAACTGCAGGGTCGACAGCACGCCGAGCGCGGAGCCGTCGGGGGAGAGGTACGCGCTGCCCGAGTCGCCGGGGATGCCCGGGGTCGCGGTGACGACGTCGTGGCTCCAGCCGTTCCCGCGCGTCCCCAGCACCGTGCCGATCTTCGGGCTCAGCAGCGTGACGCCGCCGCGCAGGTCGGAGTTGCCGTAGCCGCGGACGACCTCGCCGGGCCGGACGCCGTCGGTGTCGACGCCGGTCGGCCCGCCGAACACCGGCACCGCGGCGGACACGGCTCCGGCGTCGGCGGGGTCGAGGCGCACGAGGGCGAAGTCGTTGTAGGCGCAGGCGTCGGGGTCGGCCTCGTCGTCGGCCTGCATGGCGAGCCAGGAGTTGTAGGCGAGCGTGCCCGGGCGGCTCGCGCCGGCGACCTGCACGGGCGTGCCGAGCGGCAACGAGCCCGCGGTGCACCCGTCGACGTCGGAGGACGTCCCGGTGCCCGAGCAGTGCGCGGCCTGGCCGAGGAAGGTGTCGACGCCGTCGGTGAAGACGAAGTTCGCCGTGCACTGCGCGCCGGCGGTGCGGGTCTGGACGCCGGGGTGCACGCCCGGGGCCGTCGCCACCGGGCCGTCGCCGGGCGCCGCGACGGCGACGGGGCCGCCCAGCCAGGCGGCCGCCGCGACGACCACGCCCGCCGCCACCGCGGCGATCCTCCGTCGCGCTGTCGCCATCGCTCACTCCCCCCGGCCGTGTCCCACTCCGTCGTGTGCAACGGCTGGACCACGGACGGGTGACGGGGCGGGGTGATCGTGGGGGCTTTCCTCGCGTTCAACGCCAGCGTGGCCCCCACGCTGGCACGCGTCAGCGCGCCTGGAGGGCCGCCCAGGTGGTGGCCGCGGCGACGCCGCCGTCGGCGGCGAGGGTCTGCCCGTTGACCCAGCGGCTCTCGTTGGACATGAGGAAGGCGACGACCGACGCGACCTCCGCGGCCTCGGCGTCGCGGCCGGCGGCGGAGCGGAAGCGGGCGATGCGCCGCGGGTCGGTGGAGCGCTCGACCTCGGGCAGCGACGGGATGCGCACGGTGCCCGGCGCCACGGCGTTCACCCGCACGCCCTCGGCCCAGGTCAGCGTGGACGACGCCGTCGTGTACGCGAGGACGGCCTCCTTGGAGACGTCGTACACCGGGCGGTCGGGACGCTGCTCGCGGCACCAGCGCAGGCCCTCGGCGAAGGTGCGGGCGGCCAGCAGCGGGCGCAGCTCGGCGAGGTGGGCGACCCAGTGCCGGCCCTCGGACGACGACACGTTGACCACCGATCCGCCGCGGCGGATGCGCCCGACGAGGGCCTCGGTGAGGTGGCGCAGGCCCAGGAAGTTCACGGCCAGCACGGTCTCGGCGGGCGCGGTGCCCGGCACGCCGGCGACGTTGGCCAGCGCGTCGACCTGGCCGTCGAGCCGGTCGACCGCGCCGTCGATGGACGTCGGGTCGGCGAGGTCGCAGCGCACGTGCGACACCTCGCGGTCCGGCGGCTCGCGGCGGTCGAGCCCGATCACCGACACGTTGTGGCGCGCGAGGAACTGCGCGAGAGCGCGGCCCACCCCCGACGACGCACCCGTGACGAGGAAGACCGTGCTCATGCCCAGACGGTAGCGGCGCCCGATGTCACCCCGTCGGGGCAGTCCCCGTGGTGCAGCGAGCGACCAGTTCGGCCTCCCGGGTGGGGTCGAAGCCGGCGGCGAGCCCGGGCTCGCCGCGCTCGCGGTGCCACGCGAGGACGTCGCGGGCGGTCTCGAGGGCGGGCCGGAAGCGCAGCCCGGCGGCCAGGGCGGCGGAGGAGTCGATCGCGTCCTGGGGGATCTGGTCCTCCGGGAACCACAGCGGGCGCGCCTCCTCCTCGACGTCGCGCAGGGCGTCGCGCAGCGCGTCCTCGCCGGCCCAGGCCCAGGTCACGTCGCCGGGGCGCCCGCCGGCGGCCTCGAGGCAGGCGTCGAGGACGGCCGCCAGCGGCTGGGCGCGTCCGGGCCCGACGGTGTCGAAGGTGCCGTCGTGCCCGGAGGCCAGCGCGTGGACGGCGAAGGCGGCGATGTCGCGGGCGTCGCTGTACTGCACGGCCCGCGACGGGTCGCCGGGCGCGAGCACCGTGCGTGACGCCCGGCCGGCCAGCGCGCGGGCCAGCCGGACCGGCCACCAGGTGAAGCGGTCGGACGGGTCGCGCGGGCCGACCATGATCCCGACGCGCAGCACGCTGACCGGGCCGTCGAACGCCCCGAGCGCGTCCTCGGCGGCGAGCTTGGCCAGCGAGCGCTCCTGGAGCGGGTCGTCGTCGAGCGCCTCGCCCTCGCGCCGCACCGGGTCGCCCGCGCGAGGGACCGCCGGGCCGTCGGGGTGGTAGACGCTCATGCCCGACACGTAGCCGTAGGCGCCCACCGAGCCGGCGAGCAGGCCGGCGGCGCGCCCCACGGCGTCGGCGTCGGAGAACGTGTCGAGGGCGGCGTCGAACGTGCGGTCCTCCAGCGGCGACAGGTCGCCGTACCGGTCGACCGCGAGCGCCTCGACGCCGTCGAACGGCGCCTCGCCCGACCGGCTCGCGACCGTCACGTCGTGGCCGGCGCGCCGGGCCTCCGCCGCCACGTGGAACCCGAGGAAACCGCCGCCGCCGAGCACGAGCAGTCGCATCCGCCCGGCTACCCCGACCCCGCGCCGTGACACGTCGGGCGCGCTGCGCGGGATCGCCCGCCGGGGTCCCGGCCGACTCCTGCGCCAGGCACGATGGGGGACGTGCAGCTCCACCTGGTCGACGCGTTCACGTCCTCGCCCTTCACCGGCAACCCGGCCGGGGTGTGTCTCACCGACGCGACCGACGCCGCCTGGATGCAGGCCGTCGCGGCGGAGGTGAACGTCTCCGAGACCGCGTTCGTCGACCTCTCGACGCTCGAGGCGACGGGCGAGGTGGGCCTGCGGTGGTTCACCCCCAAGGTCGAGGTGGAGATCTGCGGGCACGCGACGCTGGCCAGCGCGCACGTGCTGTTCGAGCAGGGCCTGGCCTCCTCGCCGATCGCCTTCCGCACGGCCGCGGGCGTGCTGCGCGCCGAGGGCCTGCCCGGCGGCGGCATCCAGCTCGACTTCCCCGTCGACGAGCCGGTCTCGGCGCTGCCCGACGGGCACCTCGCCGACGAGTTCGCCGACGCGCTGGGCGCCGCGGTGGTCGAGCTGGCGCGCGGCCGCTACGACGTCCTGGTCGAGATCCCCTCGCCGGAGGAGGTGCGCGACCTCGAGCCGGACCTCTCGGCGCTGCGGGCGGCCAGCGGGCGCGGGGTCATCGTCACCGCCCGCGCCGAGGACGACCCGACGCCCGGCGCGCCGGACTTCGTCTCGCGCTTCTTCGCCCCCGCCGTCGGCATCGACGAGGACCCGGTCACCGGCTCGGCGCACTGCTGCCTCGCGCCCTACTGGGCCAAGCGCCTGGGGCGCGAGCGCCTCGTGGGCGCCCAGCTCTCCCCGCGCGGCGGCGAGGTCGGCGTCGAGCTCGCCGGCGACCGCGTGTACCTGCGCGGCGACGCCGTCACCGTCAGCCGCGGCGAGCTGGTGGCCAAGGCGACCAAGATCTAGAGGTCCCCACCTTCGTCCAGCAGGCGGTCGATCTCGCGGCGCAGGAGGCCCAGGCGCGCCTCGCGCACGAGCGGGATGTCCCGGCGGCGCCGGCGGACGTCGGCGAGGTCGATGTCGATCGTGCAGGTCTCCTCGGCCTCGGCGCCCTCGCCGCACTCGCCGACGACCTCGCCCCACGGGTCGACGATGTGGCTGCCGCCCCAGAACGTCAGGCCGCCCTCGACGCCGACGCGGTTCACGAACACCACGAACAGCTGGTAGATGCGGCCGTAGAACGTGGTGATGTTGCGCCAGTACTCCTTGGAGTCGTAGCGCTCGGGCGACATCGACTGCGCCGAGTTCGCCGGCACGAGCAGCAGGTGCGCGCCGTCCTGCACCGACAGGAAGGCCACCTGGGGCTGCCAGGCGTCGTTGCAGATCAGCGTCGCCGCGCGGTGCCGGCCGCCCCGCACGCCGTAGGCGCGGGAGTGCTGGCCGGGCAGGAAGTGCTTGCGGTCCTCGAACGTCGAGTAGGTCGGCAGGTAGAGCTTGCGGTGGGTGTGGACGAGGTGCCCGTCCTCGTAGTAGCCCGCGCTGTTGTAGGTGTGCAGGCCGTGGCTGCCGGCCTCGGGGAACCCGAGCAGCACGCCCGCGCCGCCGGCGCGCTGCGAGATGCGCAGCAGCCGCGGGTCGTCGGGCGCCACCGAGAGGTCGTGCGGGACGTCGCCGACCTGGTAGCCCGACAGGGCGAGCTCGGGGAAGACGACGAGGTCCGAGCCGGCGTCGACCGCCTCGGCCACGACGCGTTCGACGCGCTTGAGGTTGCCGTCGAGATCGCCGAGCGTGGCGTCGGTCTGGGCGAGCGTGATGCGCACGCGGGGCTCCTCGGGGGTCGGCGCCGCACGCGGCGTCGGGGGACTCGTCCTCCGCGCGCGGTGGCGGACCTCAGCGCGGCCGGCGTGCCCGGCGCGCGACGAGGACGGCGAGGCCGACTCCCCCCAGCAGCACCATTGCCCCCGCGGACCCGACCAGCGCCACCGTGCGCGATCCGGAGTGTGCATCCCGGGTGTCGCTCAGGTCGACCCGACCCGCCTCCGCGGGGGACACCGGCGCGGGGGACCCGGTGAACTCGTCGGGCCGCACGTCGGCCACGGCGGCCACCGGGTCGACCGTGCCGGCGCCGACGGCGTCGTCGTGGCCCCCGGTGGCGGGCACCCCCGCGGGGCGGTCGGCCGACGAGGTCACCCGGGCCATCACCTGGCGCGCGTCCAGCCCGGGGTAGCGCGCCCGGACCAGCGCGACGACCCCGCTGACGTAGGGCGCGGAGAAGCTCGTGCCCTCCACGGGGATCGCCTGCCCGCTGCCGATGGGCACGATGCGGTCGACGACGCCGGGGCCGGTGGGGTCGAGCGAGACGATCTCCGAGCCCGGCGCGGCGAGCGAGACCCACGGGCCCCGCAGGCTCTGCGGCGCGGGGAGCCCGTCGCGGCGGGTGTAGCTAACCGACAGCACGTCGTCGCCGAACCAGGCGGGGGCCACGACCTGCCCCGAGCTCTCGCCGGCCGGGCCCTGCGCGCACGCCCCGGTTCCCGCGTTGCCCGCCGCGGCCACCACGACCACGTCGGCGTCGACGGCCGCGCGCACCGCCGCGCGCAGCCCGCCGAGCCGCCGCACCGCGTCGGCCTCGGGCACGCAGGCCGCCTCGGAGATGTTGATGACCGTGGCGCCGAGGCGGACGGCGCGCAGGATCGCCTCG
>CADCTH010000418.1 GCA_902805495.1 uncultured Actinomycetospora sp. | reverse complement strand
GGCGTCGATCGCGACCGTCGAGGCCCGTCACGCGTCCGCGATCGCCGTGGTGCTCAACCAGTCGCCGTTCGCGGGCAAGAAGAGCATCGCGCCGAGCGGGGCGTTCGACCGCGCGTCGTCGATGAAGACGATCCTCAACGAGGTCGAGAAGACCGGCTTCATCAAGTCCTGACGATCCGGTCGGGGCGCGGGGGTGTGACGCCCCCGCGCCGGGCCGGTGCAGCCGTCGCGGACACGGCATCCGGAGTCACCGCCGATCGTGATCCTCGCCCTCGACGGTGCTTGCCCGCACGCTGCAGTTCCCGGGCGTCCGGCTCGGTGCCACGAGCGCCTAGTCGTGGCGGTCCGGCGGCCCGGACGGACTCACGGGCCCGCCGGCGGAGCGTGCCCGTCTGCCGAGCCTCGCTCCTCCTGGGTCCCGGGGGCGCTCTCGCCCGCCCTGACGTCCACGTCCTCGGCCAGACGCTCGAGGTCCTGCTCGAGCTCGCGCAACGCGACCTCGCCGGACTCGGTCGCCGCTTCGATCATCCGCTCGTTGAGGATGCGGATGCGCTCGACGACGACCGCGGAGTCGCGCAGGCCGCTCTGGCCGGCGAGATCAGGATCCATGGCCGTCGGCGAAGGCTCGGCGCACGGTCACAGGCTCAGCACCGCCGTCTCGATCCGGTCGGTGAACCCCTTGACGCTCCGCGTCTCGGGGGCGTGCCACGCCAGCCCGGGGCAGGCGTCGAGGGTCGCGGTGTCGGCGAGCAGGGTCCCGGCGTCGGCGGTCTCGCAGAGGCGGGCGGCGAGGTTGACGGTGCCGCCGTAGACGTCGCCGCGGCGCATGAGGACGGGGCCGGTGGCGACGCCGATGCGGAGCGGAGGCAGGTCGCCTTCGTCGGCCGAGACGGATTCCATGAGGCCGTGCGCGGCCTCGACGAGCGCCCCGGGGTCCCTGCAGGTGAACATCGCGCCGTCACCGAGGAGCTTGACGAGGCGGACCGGGGAGCTCGAGGCGTCCACCGCCAGCGACGCGAAGCGGTCGGCCACCGTCGCGAGCCGGGCGGGTGCCTCGCCGTCGGAGAGGGAGGTGAAGCCGACGAGGTCGGCGAAGGCGATGGTCGCCGTGGTGGTCTCGGGCAGGCGCCCCGTCTGGCGCTCGACGTCGGTGACGACGTCCTCGCGCACGCCCTCGCGCAGGTGGACGTGGACGGCGTGCGCGACGAGGGTCTGGAGCTCCGGAGCCAGCTCTCGCGCGAGATGCGCGTAGCGCACGCTGAGGTCGTGTTCGCCGATCCCGGCCTCGAGGCCGCAGTCGCCGATCAGCTCCCGGACCGCGGAGGCCACCGTGCTCAAGGACTGGCCGACCACGCGGCCTACGTCGCGCAGCCGCTCACCGTCCAGTCCGGCCTCCCGGAAGGCCGCGATGGCGCGCGCCGCGGCGAGGTCGTGCTCGTCGAAGGCCTCCGTCTCCTCGGCGGGGACCGCCCACCCGAGCGCGACGAGGTCGCCGCGCAGCACGTCGACGTCGACGCCGATCGCCGCCGCCATGTCGCTGCAGGTGTAGCGGTCGCTGCCGTCGAGCACGTGCTCGACGGGCAGGAGCACGAGGCGATCCTCCTCGATCGCCTGGCGGAGCTCGTCGAGCGGCACGCCGCCGCGACACAGGTGCTCGAGCAGCAGCTCGCGCTGCTCGCGTTCCTCGCCGGAGACGCCGTCGAGCAGGCCCTCGGCCTCCCAGTCGACACCCGAGGCGCGACGGAGCAAGGCGGCGGCTCCCCGCGCGGGCGCCAGCCCGAGCGTCGCAGCCGAGAACAGCGCTCCCGTCACCCTCCGGTTCCCGTCTACGGCCACGGCCGCGGCTACCCCGGCGAAGCTGTCCGCACTCGGACGCGCGGTCCCGGCGTGTCGCGAAGCTGATCGCCGGTTCCCTACGCCGCGCCGGCCGGCATCAGCTCGACCTCGTCCAGCCGCTCACACGGGCGTCGTACCGGGGCGGGGGCGACGACGCGCCAGTTGAACAGGTCCCGCGTCCCCGTGACCTCGAAGAGGCGCTGTACCTGCCTCGACCCGGGTTCGAGCGTCAGGGTGCAGCCGTTGCGCGAGGCGTCATCGCGCAACGAGATGAGTCGTTGAAGGCCGGCGGAGTCGATGAAGGTGACCTGGCGGAGGTCGATGACCATCTCGGTGAGGCCGGCACCACCCAACGCTCGCACCGCGCGTTCGGCGGCGTCGATGCTCGCCAGGTCGAGCTCGCCGGTCGGCACCACGGCCACCTCGGCGCGCTCTGGCGCCACGGTGATCGAGATCGGCTGGGACGGGTCGGGCGGTGCGGCGGGCACGATCTCCTCCAGAACGGCGGGGAAGCTGGAGGTCGTCCCGCTTGCGCGTGGCGCGCGCAAGTCGGTCCGGCCTGAGATCACCGCCGATGGGCCCGACCGAGCCCATCGACACGGCAAGCGTAGCCCGCGGTCCGGGAAGTTGCTGCGAGAGCGCCCCGGCGCTCCCGATCCGGCTCTGAAGCGGGGCGCTCGCGAAGCGGATGAAGGGACTCGAACCCTCGACCTTCTGCATGGCAAGCAGACGCTCTAGC
>CADCTH010000417.1 GCA_902805495.1 uncultured Actinomycetospora sp. | reverse complement strand
GGGCGCGCGATCACGTTCCGCGCCGACGACCCGGTTCTCGCCCGCGCGGACCCGGTCGCGAGCCTTGCCTGATCAGGCCCGGGCCGCGTCCACCAGGAGCCGTGCCGCGTCCCCGGCGGCGCGCAGGGCCGCCGGCTCCGCGGCCACGGCGTGGGTCACCAGCGCGCCCTCGTGCAGCACGAGCAGCTGCAGCGCCAGGCCCGGCGCGTCGGCCACGCCCGCGCCGGCGAGCTCGGTGGCGAACAGCGCCCGCAGCCAGCGCTTCTCGTCGTGGATGACCGCGCGGCCGGGGTGGTCGGGGCGGTCGAGCTCGGCGAACGCGTTGACGAACGCGCACCCGCGGCCCGCGCCCTCGGCCACCCAGTCCTCGAGCGCGGCGAACGGGGCGAGGGCGCGGCGCACCGGGTCGGACTCGGCCTCGACGGCCGCGACGACGTGGGCGCGCCAGCGCTCGTCACGGGCGCGCAGGTAGTCGGCCACGAGCGCGTCCTTGGACCCGAAGCGGTCGTAGAGCGTGCGCTTGGTGACCCCGGACTCCGCCGCGATCGTGTCCACCCCGACCGCGTGGATCCCGTGCTCGTAGAACAGGACGGACGCGACGTCGAGGATGCGCCGGGCCCCGGGGGTCAGGGTCATGTCCTTGCCTTCACCGGTCTGTGAACCTACGGTCGGGCTTCACAGATCAGTGTAGTGGAGGACGGTCATGATCCCGGAGACGATGCAGGCCGCGGTGCTCACGGGCTTCGGCGGGCCGGAGGTCCTGGAGCTGCGCACCGTCGCGGTGCCGCGGCCCGGGGACGGCGAGGTGCTCGTGCGGGTCGCGGCGGCCGCGCTCAACAACACCGACCTCTGGACCCGCCGCGGCGCCTACGGGCTGCCCGGCGACCCGGACGCGCTCGCCGGCTGGCGGGGCCCGGTGGCGTTCCCGCGCATCCAGGGCGGCGACGTCGCCGGCGAGGTCGTGGCCGCCGGCGCGGGCGGCGACGCCGCGCGGGTGGGCGAGCGGGTCCTCGTCGACCCCGCGTTCTACGACGGTCCCGGCCCGGACGCGAGCCCGGTCGGTCTGCTCGGCAGCGAGGCCGACGGCGGCTTCGCCGAGTACGTCGTCGTCGCGGCCGACCGCGCCCACGACGTGTCCGCGTCACCGCTGGGCGACGACGAGCTCGCCTGCCTCCCGGTGGCCTACGGCACGGCCGCGGGCGTGCTCGCGCGCGGCCGGGTCGGCGCGGACGAGACGGTGCTCGTCACCGGGGCCTCGGGTGGCGTCGGGCTCGCCGCCGTGCAGCTCGCGGTGGCCCGCGGCGCGCGGGTCGTGGCGCTGACGGCGCCCGGGAAGGACGACGTCCTCCGGGAGGCCGGAGCCGCCGCCGTCGTGCACCGCGGGCCCGACCCGGAGGCCGTCGCCGCGGCGGCCGCCGACGCCGCGGGCGCGGCGCTCGACGCCGTCGTCGACGTCGTCGGCGGGCCGCTGCTGCCGGCCCTGCTCACCCGGGTGCGCGACGGCGGGCGCTGGGTGATCGCCGGCGCGATCGGGGGCGCGTCGGTGGCGCTGGACCTGCGCCGGCTCTACCTGCACAACGTCGCCCTCGTCGGCTCGTCGATGCACACCCCGGCGCACTTCGCCGGCCTCGTCGCCGACGCGGTCGCCGGCCTGGTCGACCCGCTCGTCGCCGCCCGCCACGACCTGGCCGCGATCCACACCGCGCAGGACGAGTTCGCGCGGGCCGAGCGCGTCGGGAAGATCGTGGTGACGCCGTGATCGACGCGGAGTTCGCGCGCGTAGAAAGCAGCGAGATACCCGTTCGCTGCGGGAGGTCACGCGAGCGCGAACGCCGCCCGCAGTTCGTCGACGAAGTCGCCCGGCACCTCGAGCGAGGCGAAGTGCCCGCCCGTCGGCAGGGCGTTCCAGTGGCGGAGGTCGACGTAGCGGGCCTCGACCCACGCGCGGGGCAGCTTGACCATCTCGGCCGGGAAGTACGACACCGCGCTGGGCACGGTCACCGTCGAGGTGGAGTCGACGCCGCCGAAGCTCTCCCAGTACAGCCGCGCCGAGGACGCCCCGGACCCGGTGAGCCAGTAGAGCGACACGTTGTCGAGCACCCGGTCCCGGGGCACGCCGCCGAAGCCGTCGCCGTCGGTCCACGCCACGAACTTCTCGGCGATCCACGCGAGCTGGCCCGCCGGCGAGTCGACCAGGCCGTAGCCCAGGGTCTGGGGCCGGGTGCGCTGCTGCGCGGAGTAGCCCGAGCCGGCGCGCCGGAACTCCTCGCCCTCGGCCATCCACCGCCGCTCGGTCTCGTCGAGCTGCGCGTCGTCGAAGCCCTCGGGACGCGGGGCGCGGGGCATGGTGGTGTGCATCATCACCACGCGGTCGGGGTGGCGCACCGCGAGCGCCGTCGTGACCATCGCGCCCCAGTCGCCGCCCTGGGCGAGGAACCGGTCGTAGCCCAGGCGGCTCATCAGCTCGGCCCACGCGTCGGCGATGCGGTCGACGCCCCAGCCGGGGCCGGTCGGCTTGTCGCTGAACCCGTAGCCGGGCAGCGACGGCGCGACCACGTGGAAGGCGGGCAGCGCCTGGCCGTCGGGTCCGTCGCCGGGGTCGGTGAGCGCGTCCAGCACGTCCAGGAACTCGACGACCGACCCCGGCCACCCGTGGGTGAGGATCAGTGGCTGTGCGTCACTGCGTGGTGACCGAGCGTGCAGGAAGTGGAGGCCGAGACCATCGATCGCGGTGCGGAACTGGCCCCGACGGTTGAGCTCGTCCTCCACCCGGCGCCAGTCGTGCTCCTCGAGCCACGCGCGGCACAGCTCGGTGACCGCCTCCAGGCCCAGGCCCTGCGACGGGTCGGTCGCCGGCTCGGGCAGCCGGACCCGGCGCAGGCGTTCGCGCAGGTCGTGGAGCTGCTCGTCGGGGACGTCGAGCACGAACGGGACCACCTCGACGGACGGGTCGCCGGTCGGCACCGGGGCGGGGGAGGCCACGGCCCCGACCCTAGGCAGACACGCGGGCACGTGCCGAGCGGTGCGCCCGGATGGAGTGTCGGTCCGGACCAGCGCGACACGCCGACGGCTGGTGTTCATGACCCGAACGAGCCAACTTGGCGCCGAGGTGTCACACGAGGCCTCATGGTGGCGATGCACGGAGCGGAGGTGATCAGCGTGCTCGATGATCGTTCGGCGGTCCTGCTCGCGGCGGCGGCGGACCTGGACGAGTGCGACGGCTACGTGGTGCTCGTGTTCGACCCCGAGACCGGGGAGCTCGACGCCCACGGTCCCTACGAGGGGGTCGAGGCGACACTCCGCGTGGAGGAGATGCGGAAGGAGTTCGACGACGACGGTCTGCGGGACGTCGTCATCCGCGTCTCGCGGCTGCACCGGCCGCGCTGAGGACCATCCCGGTGCCGGGCTCGATGGTCCGGCTCCGCTGCGCTACGCGTCCCGGTCCGCCCACCGACCCCGGGATGGTCCCCAGCGCTCGGGGTACTCCTGGCGCTGTCTGACCGACGGCGTGGAGGAGTACCGGATGGCGAGCGGACCGACGGTGCGGGAGGCCTCCCTCGAGGTGTTCCGTGCGCACGGCATGACCACCGTGTTCGGCAACCCGGGATCCACCGAGCTGCCGATGCTCGCCGACCTGCCCGACGACTTCCGCTACGTGCTCGGCCTGCAGGAGGCCGTCGTCGTCGGCATGGCCGACGGCTACGCGCAGGCCACCGGCCGGCCCGCGCTGGTCAACCTGCACACCGCGCCCGGGGTGGGCAACGCGATGGGTGCGCTGGTGAACGCGGCGGCCAACGGGACGCCGCTGGTGGTCACGGCCGGGCAGCAGGTCCGCCCGATGGTCAACCTCGAGGCGCTGCTGACTAACGTGGACGCGACGACCCTGCCGCGGCCCGCGGTCAAGCTCTCGCTGGAGCCCGCGCGACCGGCCGACGTGCCGGCCGTGCTGGCCCGTGCGGTCCACGTCGCGATGTCGCCGCCGCGCGGCCCGGTGTTCGTCTCGATCCCGATGGACGACTGGGACGCCGTCCTCGAGCCCGAGACCGAGGCGGCCGGCCTCGTCGCCGCCCGCCGGGTGCACCACCGCGCCGGGCCCGACCCCGAGGGCCTCGACGCGTTCGCGGCCGCGCTGGACGGCGCGCGGGCGCCGGCGATGGTGGTCGGCGGCGACGTCGACGCCTCCGGCGGCTTCCACGACGCGGTGGCCCTCGCCGAGCGCCTCGGCGCGACGGTGTTCGCCCCGCCGTCGGACGGGCGGGTCGGCTTCCCCACCGACCACCCGCAGTTCCGCGGCGCGCTGCCGATGGCCATCGCGCCGGTGACCGAGGCGCTGGAGCCGTACGACGTCGTGCTCGTCCTCGGCACCGCGGTGTTCCGCTACTACCCCTACGTGCCCGGGCGCTTCCTGCCCGAGGGCACGCGGCTGCTGCACGTCACGGCCGACCCCGACCAGGTGGCGCGGGCCCCGATGGGCGACGCGGTCGTCGCCGACCCGACGCTGACGATCCGGGCGCTGCTCGAGCGCGTCGGTGCGGGCCCCGACGACCGGGCGGCGCCGCCCCCGGCGCAGGAGCTCGCGGCGCCGCAGCCGGGCGGCGACGGGCGGGTCTCGGCCGAGGAGGTCTTCGCCACCCTCGCGCAGGAGTGGCCCGAGGGCGGGGTGCTGATCAACGAGGAGCCGTCGCACAGGGCGATCGCCCAGGCCCGCATCCCGCTGGCGCGCCCCGGCAGCTCGTACTTCAGCGCCTCCGGCGGGCTCGGGTTCGGGCTCTCGGCGGCGGTGGGCGTGGCGCTCGCCGACCCCCAGCGCCCGGTGCTCGCCGCCATCGGCGACGGCTCGCTGCAGTACACGGTGCAGGCGCTCGCGTCGGCGGCGTCGCTGCAGGTGCCGGTCACCGTGCTCGTGCTGGACAACCGCGAGTACGCGATCCTCAAGTGGTTCGCCGACCGGGAGCAGACGCCCAAGGTGCCCGGGCTGGACCTGCCGGCGATCGACCACGTCGGGCTCGCGCAGGCCTACGGCGTGCCGGCCGAGAGCGTGGGAAGCGTCGACGAGCTGCGCGCCGCGCTGCGCCGCGGCGTCGCCGGCCCGGGGCCGCGGCTGGTGCACGTCCCGGTGCCGCCGTCGGGGTACTGATCCCTTGACCTCGACCGTCCTCGAGGCCCGACCGTGGTCCGGGTGATCGCAGGCACCGGATTTCGGGATGAGGGTCGTCGGACTCCCGGCGTAGCGTCGAACGAGCGCCGACGCTCGGGTCGGCGCGACGGGGAGGACCACGCGTGAGCACGCAGGCGACCACACGGCCGTCACCACCGGCACGCAGCGATGCGGCGCCCGCCGTCGAGGTCGTCGACCTCGTCAAGCGCTACGGCCGCAGCGGTCCGCTCGCGGTCGACGGCCTGGGCTTCGCGGTGCGCCGCGGCGAGGTCTTCGGGCTGCTGGGGCCCAACGGCGCGGGCAAGACCACCACGGTCGGGGTCCTGACGACGCGGGTCACCCTCACGTCCGGGCGCGCCACCGTCGCGGGCATCGACGTCGCGACCGACCCCGTCGCGGCGCGCGCCGTGCTCGGCGTCGTCCCCCAGCGGCCCAACCTCGACCGCTCGCTCGACGCGCGCGGCAACCTCGTCTGGCACGCCGCGTACCACGGCGTGCCCCGGGCCCGGCGCCGCGCGCTGGCCGACGAGCTGCTCGAGCGGATGGGCCTCTCCGAGAAGGCGGGCACCAACCCCGACGAGCTCTCGGGCGGCCAGGCCCAGCGCCTGATCATCGCCCGCGGCCTCATGCACGACCCGCAGGTGCTGTTCCTCGACGAGCCCTCCACGGGGCTCGACCCGCAGGCGCGCCTGTTCGTGCACGACCGCATCGCCGACCTCGCCGCGTCCGGCGTGACGGTCGTGCTCACCACCCACGACATGGACGAGGCGGCCAAGCTCGCCGACCGGGTCGGCATCGTCGACCACGGCAAGCTGCTCGCGCTCGACACCCCGTCGTCGCTGGTCGCGGCCCTGCCCGGCGAGGCCACCATCGACCTCGAGCTCACCGGCGCCGACGCGGCGACGGTGCGCGGGCGGGTCGGCGAGCTGCGCGGCGTGGCCGGCGTCGACGACCGCACGGGCGAGACCGACGAGACCGTGCGCCTGCGGGTGCGCTGCGACGGCGAGGCCGGGGCGGCGCTGCCCCCTGTGCTCGGCGCGGTGGCCGCCACCGGCGCCACCGTCCACCAGGTCGAGCTCGGCGAGCCGACGCTCGAGGACGTGTTCATCGACCTGACGGGCAGGGGGCTGCGGTGAGCGCGCCGACGAGGACGGTCAGCCAGGGGCGGGCGTTCATGGGTGTGCTCGGCCGCGACCTCGCGGTCACGGGCAAGGAGTTCGGCACCTTCGTCAGCCAGGTGCTGGTGCAGCCGTTCTTCCTGCTGTTCGTGTTCGGCGTGGTGCTGGGCCAGCTCGGCTACGTGACGCCGGGGTACGCCCAGCTGCTGCTGCCCGGGCTGCTGGCGCTCAACGCGTTCTTCGTGGCCGTGCAGGCCACCGCGATCCCCCTGGTCATCGACTTCTCGTACACCAAGGAGATCGAGGACCGGCTGCTCGCGCCGCTGTCCACGCGCCTGGTCGCGGTCGAGAAGATCGTGTTCGGCGCCGCGCGGGGCCTGTTCGGCTCGCTGGTGATGATCCCCGTCGGCTACCTCGTGCTCGACGAGGTCAACTGGCAGCTGTCGGGCCTGCCGATCGCCGCCGTGCTGCTCGTGCTCGGCGCGCTGTCCGGGGGTGCCGCGGGGCTGTGCATCGGCACGCTGGTCTCGCCCCGCAAGATCAACGTGGTGTTCGCGCTGGTGATCACGCCGCTGCTGTTCACGGGGTCGACGCAGTTCCCGTTCCTCCAGCTCGGGAACCTGCGCTGGTTCCAGGTGCTCTGCGCGCTCAACCCGATCACCTACGTCTCCGAGGGCCTGCGGGGCGCGCTGACACCCGCCGTGCCGCACCTCGCGGGCTGGGTGTGCCTGCTGGCGCTCGTCGCCTCGTGCCTGCTCTTCGGCGCGATCGGTATCGGGGGCTTCGTGCGCCGCGCCCTGGACTGAGCGCGGCGAGGGTCAGAAGCCGCGTGTCCGCGGGGGAAGGCCGTCGTCGCGGGGGACGACGGGCCGGGCGCGGCGGGCGACGGCGATGCTCACGACGAGCCCGATGATCCCGACCACGACGAGGATCCAGCCGACGAGCTGGACGTCGATGCCGCTCAGGGAGAAGTTGACGGCGAGGGCCAGGATGAGCCCGATCGCGATGAGGGCGATGCTCGATCCGATGCGCATGCCCGTCTCTACCCGTCCCTCGTCCCGGTGAAGCCCGCGTCTGCCCGTCCCGCGCGCGGATGACCAGCGGGGACGAGAGCCGAGGCCCTCGGGGTGGTGGCGGTCGGCACCCGGTGGCGGCACCCGGTGGCGGCGGACGGCCGGCACCGACGACCTCACCGTCGGCCTCCTGCTGCTCGGGCCCGACGTGCACCACCCGCGCCACCACCACCCGGCCGAGGAGCTCTACCTGCCCGCAGGGACGATCGGTGGACGCCGCC
>CADCTH010000416.1 GCA_902805495.1 uncultured Actinomycetospora sp. | reverse complement strand
GAGGTCCGGCCGGAGCGACGGGTCGGCGTCGGCCAACCACCGCCCGACCGCGTCGGCCTGCCGGCGGCCGTTCTCCGACAGGTCGATGTCGGCGTCGCGGACGTCGAGGTCGAGCCGCTCCGCGCCCCGGGCACGGGCATCGCGGTCGGCGACGTTCGCCTCGCTCTCGCCGTGGCGCACGAGGACGAGCCGGGTGGGTCCGGTGCGGGCGACGAGCAGACGGGACAAGGACACGCAGGCTCCTCGGGCAGGACGGCTGGCACAACGGCGGGCACCGGCTTGGTCGGACGGCCTCCCCGTACCCGCCGCTGCGCCCGCACGCACCTCGGACCGCACCCTCAGGCCGTGCGGCCCAGCACCTCCCGCACGAGGTCCATCGAGGTGTCCGGGTGCAGGAAGGCCAGCCGCCCGACGGTCTCGCCGTCCCACTGGCTCGGCGGGACGAACGCCACCTCGTCGCGGTGGAGGGCCTGCGCCCACGCGTCGTAGTCCGCCGACCGCCACCCGGTGCGCCGGAACAGCACGATCCCGAGGTCCGGCTCCCGCACGAGCTGCAGGTGCGGCGTCTCCTTGACCAGGTCGGCGGTGTCGCGGGCCAGCCGCACCGCGACCTCGATGGCGTCGGCGTAGGCGTCGAGGCCGTAGACCGCCATGGAGAACCACAGCGGCAGCCCACGCGCGCGCCGGGTGAGGTGGTAGGCGTAGTCGGTGGGGTTCCACGCGCTCCGCGCGGGGTCGGGCGCGGGATCGGGTCCGGCATCGCCCAGCGGGTCGATCACCCCGAGCTCGGCGGCGGCGTCGCCGGCGTGGATGACGTCGAGGTACGACGCGTCCTGGGCGTGGGTCGCTCGGGCCTCGGCCGGGTCGCGGTAGAGCAGCGCGCAGCAGTCGAACGGCGTGAACAGCCACTTGTGCGGGTCGAGGATGAAGGAGTCGGCGAGCTCGATCCCGGCGTACCGCTCACGCAGCGACGGAGCGAAGAGCCCGGCGCCGCCGTAGGCGCCGTCGACGTGGAACCACCAGCCGCGCTCGCGCGCCAGGCTCCCCACCCCGGCGAGGTCGTCGATGATCCCGGCGTTGGTCGTCCCCGACGTGCAGACGACCGCGGCCACGTCGGACAGGTCGCTCTCGCGTGCCAACGCCGCCTCGACGGCGTGGCGGGTGAGCCGGTGGTCGGGCGTGGCGACGACGAGGGCGTCCATCTCGAGCAGCCGCAGCGTGTTGGTGATCGAGGAGTGGGCGTCGGAGGAGACGACGACCCGCCACCGGCTCGGCGGGCGCTGCTCGTCCGGCTCGCCGCGTCCCGGCCGACGCTTGGCGGTCTCGCGCGCGACCGCCAGCGCCGACAGGTTGCCCGCGGAGCCGCCGGAGACGAAGCAACCGCCGGCGCGGGACGGGAGTCCGGCTGCGTCGGCGATCACCCGGAGCACGGAGTTCTCGGCGGCGACCGCCCCCGAGGCCTCGAGCCAGGAGATGCCCTGGATGGAGGCGCAGCTGACGAGCATGTCGAAGAGCAGGCTGGCCTTGGTCGGCGCTGCGGGGATGAAGCCGAGGAACCGCGGGCTGTCGGCCGAGACGACGCTCGGCGCGATGACGCTGGTGTAGACCCCGAGGACCTCGTCGGGCTGGCGGGGCGCGCCCCGGACCAGGCCGGCCAGCCGCTGGTGCAGCTCCAGCGGCGTGAACAGGCCCTTGTCGAGCGGCACGGGGTCCATCCGCAACCGGTTCTCGGCGTAGGCGAGCACGCTCCTGACCATCTGCTCGGTGGTCTGGTCGACCGAGTGCATCCCCACGCCGCTCAGCGCCCCTCGAGCAGGGGCCGACCGGGATCGACCGGTCCGTCATCGCGACGGCGGCGCGCGAGGGCGCTGAGCGCCTCGAGGACGACCCGGTTGGCCAGCGCCGCGGTGATGTCGGCGTGGTCGTAGGGCGGGCTGACCTCGACGACGTCGATGCCGACCACGGGGAGCTCGAGACAGATCCGGCGTACGGCGTCGAGGAGCTCGCGCGCGGTGAGGCCACCCGGCTCCGGGGTCCCGGTCCCCGGCGCGTGTCCGGGGTCGCAGACGTCGATGTCGACGGAGAGGAAGACCCCGTCGCAGTCGTCGGTGGCGGTCGTAGACGCCTCGGTCAGGCAGGCGGCCAGCCCCCGGTGGCCGATCTCGGTCATCTCGTAGGACCGCATCCGCTGAGCCGCCATCCACGACAAGGTCTCGGGGCCGGGCCAGTAGCCGCGCAGGCCCACCTGCAGGAAGCGGTCACCGCGCAGCGCGCCGGACTCGATGAGCCGGCGCATGGGCTGTCCGTGACCCCACAGCGAGCCGAACTCGACGTCGCCGGTGTCGGCGTGGGCGTCGAAGTGGATCATCGAGACCCGGCCGTGGCCCAGGACGTTCGCGACGCCCGTGGCGTCGGCCCAGGTCACCGAGTGGTCGCCGCCGAGCACGACCGGGAGCGCGCCGGCCCGCACGACGGTCTCGACCGCGCGCTCGAGTGCGGCCAGGGCCGTCTCGACGTCCCCCGAGTACATCTCCACGTCGCCGGCGTCGCGGACCACGAGGTCCTGCAGCCCGTCGGTGCGCAGCGCGAGGCTGGGCCGGGAGCCGTCGTGCGGCAGGTAGTCGGTCGTCCGGATCGCCATCGGGCCGAAGCGCGCCCCCGGCCGGTGCGAGGTCCCGCCGTCGAACGGCGCCCCGAGCACCACGACGTCGGCGTCGGCGTACGACGAGGGGTCGTCGAGGTCGCAGGCCGGGACGCCGAGGAAGGTCACGTCGGGACCGAACTGAGGGCCGTAGCGGGTCACGAGGCGCGATCATGACACCCCGGTCGCGGGAGCTCCGCAGCCCCCCGGGGACTACAAGCCCTCGCGGTCGTCGAAGCCGGGGTGGGCGAAGGGCTCGCCGCGCTGCAGCTGCTCGACGGCACCGGGGTGGACCCGCTGCAGGTGGGCGATCGCGCGCCGGCGGTAGCGCAGCACCTGCACCGCACCCAGCACCCAGAACGGGTACAGGCCGCACATGGCCACGCGGAAGTCGGCCAGGTCGTACGCCGACGCCCCGCGCGGCTCCACGACGTCGAGCAGGATCCCGATGACCGCCATCGCGCCCAGCGAGGCGCCGAACCCGCCGATGTTGACGACCCCGTTGGCCCGGCCCATCGCCTCGGCCGGCACGAACGTCCGGGCGAGGTCGAAGCCGACCATCGACACCGGGCCGCCGACCGCGGTCACCGCGACGAGGACCACGAGCAGCCAGGTGGGCGCCGGGTCGGGCAGCGCGAGGACGACGGTCCACGCCGTGACGATCGCGGTCACGACCGCCAGCACGAGGTGGGAGCGGTGGAACGGCAGGCGGGCGGTCAGCCGGCCCAGGACGGGGGCGGTGAGCAGGGTCGCGCCCGTCATCACCGTGAGGAGGGAGGCCGCCACGCCCGGCGTCACCCCCTCGCCACGGACGAGGAAGGGGTAGCCCCACATGAGCGCCAGCACGGTCGCCGGGAACTGGCTGACGAAGTGCGACCACATCCCCAACCGGTTCCCGGGGTTCCCCCACACCGTCCGCACCGAGCGCACGAGGGCGGCCAACCGGGCCCGCACCGCCTCGTGGTCGGGATCCGGCGAGTCGCGCACGACCGCCGCGACGGCCACGAGCAGGACGACCCCGACGCTTGAGACGGCCGCGAAGGCCCGGGTCCACCCGAACGACTGCAGGGCGAAGGAGAGCGGGGCGGCGGCGAGCACCGCGCCGAGCTGGCCGAACTGGCCGGTGAGCTGGACGACCATCGGCCCCTGCCCCGGCGCGAACCACGCGGCGACCAGCCGGATGACGCTGATGAACACCATGGCGTCGCCGGCCCCGAGCAGCGAGCGGGCCAGCAGCGCCGGCACGAAAGCGTCCACGAGGGCGAACACGAGCTGGCCCGCGGTCATGAGCACCAACCCGGTCAGCAGCAGCCGCCGCGACCCGAAGCGGTCGAGCAGCACCCCGACCGGCACCTGCAGCGCGGCGTAGACGGCCAGCTGCAGCACCGTGAACGCCGCCAGCTCGGTCGCCCCGATGGCGAAGCGGTCGGCGGCGAGCAGCCCGGCGACGCCCAGCGAGCTGCGGTGCAGCACCGCGAGGACGTAGACGGTGAGCGCGGTCCCCCACACCAGCCAGGCACCGGGGGCCGGCGACGCGGGTGGGTGCGCTCCGTGAGGAGCGGCCCTCACAGGACGGGGCGACGGGCGAGGCGGCGCTC
>CADCTH010000415.1 GCA_902805495.1 uncultured Actinomycetospora sp. | reverse complement strand
GTCGACCGGGGCCGGCCGCGGCGCCGGTGCGGGGCGACGGAGCTGCTCGGTCCGCAGCTCCCGCAGCCCAAGCGCGACGGTCGGGGCGTCGAACAGGTCGTCCTCGCCGAGCCGCTGCCGGTGCACGTCCGGCGCCCGGGGACCGTCCGGGCCCTCGTCCGGGCCCCCGTCCGGGCCGTCGGCGTCCCCGGCCTCCCCGCCGTCCCCGCCCCCGGGCTCGGCCCGGCGCCGACGGAGGAACTTGGCCACCAGCTCGCGCAGCTCCCTGACCGTCGCGGGGGCGAGCACCGCGAGCACCGCGAGGGCGGCGATCAGGAAGACCAGGCCGTCGACGAACAGGAAGAGCAGGCCGACGAGGACCGAGCGGTCGTCCGAGGCCAGGACCTGCGACTCCAGCGCCCAGGTGATCGCGCCCGCGACCACGGCCGCACCCATCGGCGGCAGCAGGACCCGGGCGAGCTCGAGCCAGGAGACCCGGACCAGTGGTCGGGCCAGCGCCAAGGTGAGCATGCCGGCGACGAGGCCCTCGAGCGACACCGCGAGGCCGACCCCGAGCAGGCCGAGGGGCAGCAGGGCCAGCAGGCCGCCGATGCCCACCACGAGCGAGGTGCCCGTCACCCAGTGCAGGCGCTTGCTCTGGCCCGCGCCCTTGATGGACTCGACGCCGACGGCGCTGAGCGCGGTCCCGGGCCCGAACCCGGCCATGGCCGCGACGAAGATCCCGGCGGGGGCCCACTGCTCGCCGAGGAGCACCACGATCGCCGGGCCGCCCGCGGCGACGAGGAACGCGCCGACGGGGACGGTCGCCGTCCACAGCAGCCGCAGCGCGCGCAGGAAGCCGCGCCGGAACCGGACCGCGTCGTCGGCGATGCGCGAGAACGCCGGGAACAGCACGTACGAGGCGACCTGGATGATGGCCTGGCCGGGCAGGATGCCGATGCGCCGGCCGTAGCGGTACTGACCGGCGGTGCCGATGTCGAGGCTGCGGCCGACGATGGACTGCTGCACGATCTCGCGGACGTCCTTGGCCAGCCCCTGGACGATCAGCGGGAACGCGAACCGCGCCATCTCCCGCCACACCCGGAAGCTGACCGCGCCCTTGCCGGGCCGCCACCCCGCCAGCCACCACGAGGCGATGAGCGTGGCGACCTGCGAGGCGTAGAGCCCGATGACCATGCCCCAGATGCCGTAGCCCAGGGCGCAGGCCACCACCGTCACGACCGCGAACGACCCGGCGGTCAGCGGATCGACGATGAGCTTGCGCTTGAAGTTGAAGCGGCGCTGCATGAGCGCCTCGGGCACGTTGAGCAGGGAGTGGATGAGCAGCGTGCCCGAGGTGGCCGCGGCGACGAGGGCGACCATCCGGTCGTCGAAGAACATGCCCAGCAGCGGCGACGCGGCGAGCGCACCGGTGGACATCGCCACGCCGGTGATGACGCTCGCCCAGAACGCCGTGTTGGCGGCGGTCTCCACGTCGGCCTCGCGCTGGATCAGCGCCGCCTTCATCCCGCCGCCGGCCACGACGACCAGGAAGTTGGCGAAGAGCGTGCCGAGGGTGAACACGCCGATCTCGGCCGGCGTGAGCAGCCGGGCCACCACGACGGTCTGCCCCAGCGAGATCAGCTGGGTGAGGAACAGCATGACCGCCGAGATCGTGGCGCCCCGGCGCAGCGTCCGGCTCAGCTTGTTGAGCGACGGGTTGTGCTCGGCGTCGGTGACACCGCCCGTCGCCGGCTCGGCGGACGGCTCGGCGGAGGACGCGTCCGGCACCGACGGCTCCGGGCGGAGGACCTGGGAATCGGCCCGGCCGTCCGCCGACGGGCCCACGGGGGCGGCCGGTCCGGCGGTGTCGTCGCCCCGGCCCTCGGGCGGGCCGGAGCTCGCGGGGCGATCGGCCGAGGGGCCGTCACCGTGCGGCGGTGGTGTCATCTCAGCCTGGGGACGGCGTCGGAGGGGTGCTGGTGCGTCGGATCATAGGTCTTCGCCGGGACGGACGCGGTTCCGAGTCGAATGGGTCACCCTCGTGTGACGGGGTCCGGACGTACCGGTCCACGAGACCTCGACCGTAGCGCCGTCGGTGCGCACCTCGGCGGCCGGCAGGTCGGTGGCGGCCGCCGCCCCCGAGGCGAGCAGGGTCGCGACCACGACCGGACCGGGGCCGTCGACGTCCGTGCGGGCACCGACGAACCAGCACGGCCGGCGCTGCTCGAGGCGGTCGGACCACCAGCCGAGCTCCCCGGCCCCCGGGTCCCCGCCGCGCAGCCGCCAGGACGTCGCGGGCGCGGAGGACGTGGTGACGATCCGCAGGACCGGCACGTCGTCGCGGCGGGCCACGTCGGTCCCGTCGGGGTCGTCGAGGTCGAGGGTGAGCTCCGGGTGCAGCGGCCAGGTCGTGCGCACCGAGGCCGGGGCCCCGTCGCCCTCGCGGGTGACCAGGTCCACGACCAGCAGCACGTCGTCGCCGGGCGGGGCGTCGACCACGCGGCGGTGGACGACGGGCACCGGGAGCCGGCGGTAGCCGTCGTGCTCGGCGTCGACGCGCCCGGCGGCCAGGTCGACGGCGTGTACGCGCACCGCGGCGTGCTCGGTCCACAGGAACGGCCCGCCCATCACCGACTGGTCGAGGTCGTCGACGGCGACGGTCGCGTGCGCGCGGGTGGACCGGTGCGCGGTGCGCCAGTCGGGGTGGGCGAAGTAGCTGCCGGCCCCCGGGGCGCCGACGAGGTCGTGGCCGTCGTCGGCGAGGCCGACCGCCAGCGCGACGGCGTGCCCGTGCGCGGCGATCGACAGGTAGCCCAGCGGCCCGACGTCGACGAGGACCCGGCGCTGCCCGGAGCGCAGGATCGCCAGCCCGCCGTCGGGGGCGTACGCGGAGCCGGGCTCCCAGGACCCCGACGGCTCCGTGGCCCCCAGGCGCGTCCCGATCCACGCGGCCGTGAGGTCGGCGGTGGCGGCGCGGCCGGCGGCGAGCAGGCCGGTGAGGGCGGCGGCCAGCGCGAGGTGCGGGCGGACCTCGCGGGTCGGCGCGGGGTCGAGGCGCAGCGCGAAGCCCTCGTCGTCGTCGCCGGTGCGCGGGGTGGGGTCGTCGGTGCCCACGAGGTCGGCGAGGTGCGCCGCGGAGCGTCGGACGGCGTCCACCAGCGTCGTCTCGGCCGCGCTCGGCACGTGGCCGGGGCGCAGGCGCCGTAGGAGCGCCACGACCGCGAGCAGCTCGGCGGTGAAGACCTGGTAGCCGACGGCCTGTTCGGCGCCGACCCCGTCGGGGAGGATCTGGCGGTCGGCCTCGACGGCGAGGGCGGCGACGGCGTCGCGCTCGCCGCGCGGCGCGCGGGCGAGCTCCGGCAGCAGGATCGCCACCGTCGCGAGGCCGGCGAGCTCGCCCACGAGGTGGTTGTTGGCCGAGCTGTGCTTCGAGCGGTCGCGCCAGCAGCGCCGGGCACCGGCGGCGAGCACGCGCACCGCGCGGGCGTAGCGCTCGGGGGTCAGCGCCGGGTGGTCGGCGAGGCCCTGCAGCGCGACGAGCACGGAGATGGCCCGCACGCCGACCTCGAACGCCCCGCGCCAGGCGATGCCGCGCCCCGGCGGGTTCGCGGTGATCCAGTCGTCGAGCTGGTCGAGGGCCTCGGTGCCGTAGCGCTCGTCGCCGGTGAGCAGCCAGGCCTGCGCGAGCCAGGGCAGGTGCTGGAGGCGGTTGAGCTCCCAGATCCACTTGGGCTCGCCGTGCCCGGCACGGTGGTTGATCGCGTGCGACGGCAGGTCGGGCCAGCGCACCCCGGACAGCGGGTCGTACGACCACGCGATCGCGCCGTCGTACCGCGCTTCCGGGTGGGCGAAGAACGTGAAGCGGTGCTCGAGCACCCGGTCGGCGGCGGCGAGCAGCTCCTCGACGGCGCCGGGGTGCTCGGCGGCGACGGCGGCGGCGGTGGCGCGGTCGAGGAGCACCGGGCGCCCTGTGCCGGCGCGGAAGTCGGCCAGCAGCGCGGACCAGTCGGGGCCGGCGCGGCCGAGCAGGGCGGCGTCGTCGGGCTCGCGCTCGCCGGTGACACGGCGGGCGGCGGTGGCCCCGACCGTCACCGCCCGGTCCGCGACCTCCCGCGGGCCCATGGAACGCAGCCGACGGGCGTACCACGTGAGCTTCGCCGGGGCGAGGGAGCGCAAGCCGGGCATGGCTCCACGGTAGGGGCCGCGGGGCCACCCCTGATGAGCCCCCTGGCTGGGCTCACCGAGTGAGCCGTGGCGCGGGGCCTGCTCAGCCGGGCTGACGCCCGGTCACCGACTCGACCATCGTGGTGAACGCCGCCGCCGTGTTCTGCACCGTGAACTCCGCGCGGGCGCGGGTGCGGGCGTGCTCGCCGAGGCGCGCCCGCAGGGCGGGGTCGTCGGCGAGGCGGGTGAGGCGGTCGGCGAGCCCGGCCGCGTCGCCCGTCGGGACGAGGAAGCCGTCCTCACCATCGGTGACGAGGTCGCGCAGCGCGCCGACGTCGGTGGCCACGACCGGGAGGCCGGCGGTCATCGCCTCGATGACCGAGATCGGCACGCCCTCGTGCACCGAGGACAGCGCGGACACGTCGCCGCCAGCGAGCAGGCGCGGGACGTCGCGGCGCAGCCCGAGGAAGGTCACGGCGTCACCGAGGCCGCGCTCGGCCACCAGCGCCTCGAGCTCCGCCCGGCGCTTGCCGTCGCCGACGACGACCAGGCGCAGCCGCGGGTGGGCCGCGCGGGCGAGCGCGTCGAGCATGACGTCGTGCGCCTTCTGGGGGCTCAGCCGCGCCACCATCAGCACGACGACGTCGTCGTCGCCGACCCCGAGCTCGGCCCGCACCTCCGCCCGCCGGGCGTCGTGCTCCGCCGGCGTCTCGGCGGGGGGCGCGGGGATGCCGTTGGGGACGAGGTACTGGCGCACGCGGCTTCGCCACGACGTGCCGACGCCCTCCTCGTCGTGCAGGTAGCGGCCCTGGCCGGGCGCGAGCAGGGCGAGCCCGGCGCTGAGGAACAGGGTCTCGACGACGTGGCGGGGGAGCACGCGCCGCCCGACGCGGGTGAGGTCCATGTCGTGCGCCGCCACCACCGACCGGGTGCGGCCGGTGAGCCGCGCGGCGACCCGGGCGAGGGTCAGCGCCGCACGGTGGTGGTGCGAGACGACGACGACGTCGGTGCCTCGCCGCCGGAAGTGCCGCGCCAGGCGCGGCACGCGCGCGAGGCCCAGCCGCCCGCCGCGCGGCAGCGTCGTGACCCCGTCGGAGACGGCGCGGACGGCGTCGGCGAGCGGGCCGGCCTCGCGCAGGCACACGACGTCGGTGACGACGCGCGCCGGATCGAGGTGGGCGAAGGTGTCCCGCAGGACGATCTCCGCGCCGCCGAGCGCGGCGACGTCGAGGACGAGGGTGACCCTGACCGGCCCGCCGGGCCCGCCCTCAGCGCCCGGCCGCGAGGGCATCGGTCTCCCGGACGGGACGCCCGGCCGTCTCCTCGATGACCGCCTGCGCCCGCTCGATCGAGCGCTGCAGCGTGAACTCCTCGCGCACCCGCCGGCGACCCGCCAGGCCCATCGCGCGGGCGCGGGCGGGGTCGGCGAGCACCTCGAGGAACGCGGCGGCCAAGGCCTCCGGGTCCTCGCGGGGCACGACGCGGCCGGTGACGCCGTCGTCGACCATCTCGGCCACCCCGCCGACGTCGGTGCACACCGCGGGCAGCCCGGCTCTCATCGCCTCGAGCACCGACATCGGGAAGCACTCGACGGTCTTCGAGCTGAGCGTGAACACGTCGAACACCCGCAGCAGGCGGGGCACGTCCTCGCGGCGGCCGAGGAAGAGCACCCGCTCGCGCACGCCCAGCTCGTCGGCCAGCGCCTCCAGGCGCGGGCGCTGCCGGCCGTCGCCGGCGAGCACGAGGCGCACGTCGGACCGCGCATCGACCACCCGGCGGAACGCCCGCAGCAGCGTCGCCTGGTCCTTCTCGGGGCGCATCACCGCGGCGGTGCCGATGACGAGCTCGTCGTCGCTGACGCCCAGCGCGTGCGCGAGCTCCGTGTCGCGGCCCGAGGGCTCGGGCGTGGTCCAGCCCAGGTCGGTGCCGTTGTGCACGATGCGGACCTTGTCCGCGTCGTGGCCGAGCTCGCAGGTGATGTAGGGCCGCTGGGCGTGGGCCACGCCGTACACGGCGTCGGTGACCTTCGCCAGCAACCGGTCGGCGACGCGGCGGGCCCGGCCGTGCGGGTCCACGTCGCCGCAGTTGTGCACCCAGACCGCGAGCCGCGGCACCCGGGCCAGGACGCCCGCGACGCGGCCGACGGTCTCGGCGTTGAAGCCGCGCAGGACGACGACGTCGGGCTGCTCGCGGCGCAGGTGGCGCACGAGGTCGAGCAGCATGCCGGCGACGTCGCGACCCCGGCGGCCGAGCTCGACGACGGGCACGCCCGCGTCCCGGAGCACGTCGATGTGGGTGCCGGGGCCGCGCTGGCCCTGCAGACACACGAGCGAGCCGGCGAAGCGCTCGGGGTCGAAGCCGGTGAGCAGCGTCGCCGCGTGCCGCTCGGCACCGCCCACCGCCATGTGCGGGACGACGAACAGCACGCGCAGCGGGCCGTCGGGCCGGACCGGACGCCGGGGCCGTCTCACCGCGTGACCGTTGCCTCGATCATGGCACGGAGCGTAGCGAGGAGCCCACGGCAGCTCCCCGCGCCCTGTGCCCCCGACCGTCGAGAACCTCGTGGTACAGGTCCTCGATGCGCGCCGCGACGGTGTCGGCAGCGAACTCGGCCCGCTCCCGCGCCGCGCCGGCCTCGCCCAGCGCCCGCCGGCGGCCCTCGTCGGCGAGCAGCTCGCCGAGCGCGTCGGCCAGCGCGCCGGCGTCGTCGGGCGGCACGAGCAGGCCCTCGACGCCGTCGGTGACGAGCTCGGGGATGCCGCCCACGCGGGTGGCCAGCACGGCCAGCCCGCGCGACATGGCCTCGAGCACGACCATCGGCTGACCCTCGTTCTCCGAGGGCAGGGCGAGCACGTCGGCGTCCGCGAGCAGGTCGGCGACCTCGTCGGGTGACAGCCAGCCGTGCACGGTGACGGAGTCGGCCACGCCCAGCTCGCGGGCCGCCTGCCGGGCGCGCTCGGGCTCGCCGTCGCCGGCCATCGTGAGGTGCCCGGCGCTCCCGCCGGCCTTCGCCCACGCCTCGACCAGCGCGAACGCGCCCTTCTTGGCCCAGATGCGTCCGAGGAAGACGACGTGCGGCGCCGCGCCGGCGGGCCGCCGCGTCGCCGGCGCGATCGGCACGGGGTTGGGCAGCGAGGTCAGCCGCGCGTCGGGCGCGATCACGGCGAGACGGGTGCGCATGAGCTCGCCGAGCGCGATGACGACGTCGGCGCGGGTCAGCGTCGCGCGGATGACGCGGCGCAGCGGGGCGGGCCCGCGCTCGTGGAACAGGTGGAACCGCCCCGAGTGCACGTGCAGCACGACCGGCACGCGCAGCAGGTACGCGAGCCAGGCCAACGCGGCCTTGCGCACGAAGCTGCCGGCCGACGACATGTGGATGTGCACCAGGTCGGGGCGGCGCAGGAGCACCTCGGCGACGTAGCGCCCGAGCCCGTGGGCGAACGTCGTGGCCTTCGCGAAGGTCGACCCGTCGCGGTGCGTGGCGACGTGCCGCACGCCCCAGCGCTCCCACAGGCCGGTCGCCGCGAGCGTGCGCACGCAGGTGGCGATGCCGCCCTGGGTGGCCGTGCTGGTGGACACCCAGAGGACGCGCGGGGCGCGGCGGGACGCGCGACGCCTCATCGGGCCGCCTCGAGGCGCCGCTGCTCGGCGTCCCACTCCGCCACCTCAGTCGCGGTCATCCCACCGGGCAGGCCGGCACCGGCCGTGCCGCTGCGGCGCTCGGGCCGGCGCACGCGGAAGCGGTCGAGCTGGCCGGCGACCATGCCCGCGTAGAGGAACGGCAGCATGCTGGCGAAGTCGAGGATGCGCAGGTCGACGGTCAGGCCGTTGACGAGCAGGACCGCCATCGCCATCGCCCCGACCAGGGCCAGCGGCGCCCCGAGGAAGTCGTCGCGG
This sequence comes from uncultured Actinomycetospora sp., assembly GCA_902805495.1. Lineage (GTDB taxonomy): Bacteria > Actinomycetota > Actinomycetes > Mycobacteriales > Pseudonocardiaceae > Actinomycetospora. Next base: position 1,639 of record CADCTH010000415.1, on the reverse strand, counting down.
GGCAGCTCGCGCAGCGCACGCCAGAGGGTCCAGCACACCGTGACGATCACGGCGAGGTACAGCAGCACGCCGGGGACGCCGAGCTCCGCGGCGATGCCGAGCTCGTTCTCGTGGGAGATGATCCCCCAGCCGCGGTTCCAGTCGATCTCCTGGGACCACGTGACGTGCTCGTAGGTGTTGTAGACCTCGAAGCGGCCCAGCCCGATGCCCACGAACGGGTGCTCGGCGACGGCGCGCAGCGAGGTCGCCATGATGTTGAGCCGGTCGTAGACCTCGTTGGACGACCCGACGCCGCCGGCGGACCGGTCGCTGGAGAAGAAGGTCGACGCGTTGGCCGCCACGGCGAGGAGTCCGAGGACGGCACACGCGACGAACGCCCGCCGCCAGCCGGCGGCGAACACGACGCCCAGCCCGACCACGACGATGAGCGCGAGCAGCGCCGCCCGGGTGTGGGTGAGGTAGACCGAGTAGGCGGCCGCACCCGCGAGGCCCCAGAGCCCGAACCGCACCCAGCGGCGGGTGCCCGGACGGTCGGCGAGGAACAGGCACACCACGAAGCCGATGACGAGGATGGTGCCGTTGACCACGGGCTGGTTGAACACGCCGTTGGCCCGGCCCACCCAGTTCGGCGCGTCGACGATGTAGTCCGGCCACACCAGCGACTTCGGCCCGTGGAACTGCAGGATGCTGACCCACGACGAGTAGGCGGTCATGGCCACCGTGGTCCACAGCAGCCACCGGACCGAGCGCTCGTCGTCCAGCACGCTCTTGGCCACGACGTAGACCACCAGCGGCAGCACCACGCCGCTGAACAGCCAGCGGTAGACGTCGATCGTGGTGCCGGTGATCGGGTCGATGGCCTCGTACTCGTGCGGGATCAGCATCGAGGTGATGTTCCACGCGATGTAGGCCGCCATCAGCCACTCGACGGCGCCGAGCCGGGGCCAGTCCTTGGCCCGCCGCGCGAGGGCCAGCGCGAGGGCGAGCAGCATCGCGTAGAACGCCGGCGTCAGGGCCTCGACCGGGACGAACTCCTTCTGCGCGGTGCGCAGGAAACTCGACAGGACCACCAGCAGCAGCGCGAGCAGCGGATCGGTCAGGGCGAGGGCGAACACCGCCACGCCGACCGCGAGCCCCGCCAGCAGGAACCCGACCTCGCCCGGCGCGGCGACGGCGAGACCGAGGACGACGACGACCGCGACCGCGCCGACGACCAGGTCGCGCCGGGACGAGGCGCCCAGGCGCCCCGGGAGGAGGCTCACTGCTCCGTGCGCAGCGTCACGGTCGGCGCGGAGAGGTTGCCGGCCTGCTGAGACGTCGAGTCGCCGGCGCCGTCACCGGAGGGTGTGCCGGCGCTCCGGCCGGCACCCTTGCCCTGCGCGCTCGTGGAGGCGCTGCGGGAGAAGTGGGCGGTGCCGACCCGCTTCGCTCCGGGCGGCGAGCTCGGCGAGGTGGAGGCCACGCCCTTCGAGGCGGCCGAGCCCGCCGGCCGGGAGGACTTCGCGGTGGAGCCGCCCGGGCCCCCCGACCCGCCCGAGCCACCCGGTTTCGGGCTCGGGGAGGGCTTGGCGCCCGACCCGCGGCGCGTGACGCTCACGCCCGGCGCGCCGTCGGAGCCCGACGGCTGCGGCCCCGGCTG
>CADCTH010000414.1 GCA_902805495.1 uncultured Actinomycetospora sp. | reverse complement strand
TCAAGCGCCTGCACGGCGGGCGGGCCCTCGACGCCGCACGCGCCCGCCAGGTCGGCGATCGGCCGCACCGCGAGGGCCGGGTCGCCGCCCGCCTGCACCACCCGCGGCTGGCCGCGATCTTCGACATGGTCGAGCTCGACGGCGAGATCTGCCTCGTCATGGAGTACGTCGCGGCGCCCTCGCTCGCCGATCTGCTCGACCGCGAGGGGCCGCTGGCGCCCGCACGGGTCGCCGCCATCGGCGCGGAGATCGCCGAGGGCCTCGAGGCGCTGCACGACCGCGGGATCGTCCACCGCGACGTGAAGCCCGCCAACGTCATGATCGGCGCGGACGACGTCGTGACCGTCACCGACTTCGGCATCGCGGTCGTCGACACCGACCCCGCCACCGCCGACCAGCTCGTCGCCGGGACGCCGCACTTCATGGCCCCGGAGCTCGCGCGCGGCGTCGAGGGCCCGCCCGCCGTGCAGGCGCTTGATCGCGACGTCCCGGTCGAGCAGCTCGTCGTGGGCCCGCCACACCGCGCCCGAGCCGCCGCGGCCCACCGGCGCGAGCAGGAGGTACCGGCCCGCCACCCGGCGCCCGGGCTCGATGGTGGCCAGCCCGTCGCCGAGGGCGTTCGGCACCGAGGTCGGTGTCGACATGCCCCTCCCTCCCGCTCGTCCGTGCTCGGTCCCGGTCCGTACACGGCGCGGTCCGCTCCGTGACGGCACATCGCGTCCCGTGACCATTCCGTTACCGAGCCCTCACGGCATCCTCGCCGACTCCTCCTGACGAGGGACCGGCGACCCACCCGGACCCATGGTGACCGGCGCCACCTCACGCCCGGTGCCCAGGGACACAGCGATCACCGGCGCGGACTCACCATCGACGCGGTACCGTCGGTATCGGGTACTTCGGGTACTCACAACGACTTCACCCCCCTCTGGAGGGAACCAGCACCATGGCCATCTCGGACGTCAAGGAGTTCACGCACCTGAGCGACGCGGACGTCGCCGCGATCGGGCGCGAGTTCGACGCGATCCGCCGCGACGTCGAGGCGTCGCGCGGCGAGGACGACGCGGCCTACATCAAGGGCGTCATCGCCCTGCAGCGCCGGCTGGAGATCGGCGCGCGGGTGGCGCTCGTGGGCAGCGTGCTGCCGCCGCTGTGGATCGCGGGCACCGCCGCCCTGGCCGCCTCCAAGATCATCGAGAACATGGAGATCGGCCACAACGTCATGCACGGCCAGTGGGACTGGATGAACGATCCGGAGATCCACTCGGCCCAGTGGGAGTGGGACAACGTCTGCCCCGCCGAGCAGTGGAAGCACTCGCACAACTACCTGCACCACACGTACACGAACGTGATCGGCAAGGACAAGGACGTCGGGTACGAGATCCTCCGCGTCACCTCCGACCAGCCGTGGCACCCCTACTACCTGGGCCAGCCGCTCTACAACGCGCTGCTGATGTTCCTGTTCCAGTGGGGTGTCGCGCTGCACGACCTCGACATCGACGGCGCCGCGAAGCTCGACGCCGACCCCGAGGAGATGAAGGCCAAGCTGCGCCAGATCGGGCGCAAGGCCGGCAAGCAGGCGCTGAAGGACTACGTGTTCTTCCCGGCCCTGTCCGGCCCGTTCTTCCCGGCGACGATCGCCGCGAACGCGACGGCCAACCTCGTCCGCAACGTCTGGGCCTACGCGATCATCTTCTGCGGGCACTTCCCCGACGGCGCCGAGGTGTTCACCGAGGAGGAGCTCGAGGGCGAGACCTGGGGCGAGTGGTACCTGCGCCAGCTGCTCGGCTCGGCGAACTTCACCGGCGGCAAGCTCATGCACCTCATGAGCGGCAACCTCGGCTACCAGATCGAGCACCACCTGTTCCCGGACCTGCCGTCGAACCGGTACCCGGAGATCGCGGAGAAGGTGCGCGACGTCTGCGAGCGCTGGGACCTGCCCTACACGACCGGGCCGTTCCCGAAGCAGTTCTGGCAGTCGACGCGGTCGATCTGGAAGCTCTCGCTCCCGGTGGCCGGCGAGCTCAAGCGCTTCGTCGACCGCCTGACCGGCCGCGAGAAGACCGTCGACGCCACCCCGGCCGACGTCCCGGCCCCCCGCACCGAGACCCCGGTCGGGGCCCGGGTCGAGGAGCCGGTCGCGGCCTGATCACCCCCCACGTGAGCGATCTCTGGGCCTATGGGCCCAGAGATCGCTCACGGACGTCAGGAGCCGGACGGGTCGACGACGAGGAAGTCGTCGGGCAAGGGCCGACCACGGTGACGAGGTCTCAGCCGGGCAGGGTCTCGCCGCCGGTCGGGGCGAGCACCTCGCCGCTGTAGTACGACGAGAGCCGGTCGGACGCGAAGAACACGTACGACGGCGCGATCTCGTCGGGCGACGCGGCGCGGCCGATCGGGGCCTGCGTCCCGAACGAGTCGACCTTGCCCTCGGGCATCGTCGCCGGGATGAGCGGCGTCCACACCGGCCCCGGCGCCACGCAGTTGACGCGGATGCCGCGCGGGAGCAGCTGCTGGGACAGCGACATGGTCAGCGCGTGCACCGCGCCCTTGGCCGCCGAGTAGTCAAGCAGCGACCCGTTGCCGCGCAGGCCGTTGACCGAGCCGGTGTTGATGATCACCGACCCCTCGCCGAGGTGCGGCAGGGCGTCCTTGGTGATCCAGAAGAAGCTGGAGACGTTGACGGCGAACGTGCGCTCCCACTGCTCGTCGGAGAGCTCGTCGGGGGTGCTCACCGGGGTCTGCACGACCGCGTTGTTGACGACGATGTCGAGGCCGCCGAGGTCGTCGACGGTCCGCTGCACGAGACGTCGGCAGTGGTCGCGGTCGGCGATGTCGCCGGGCAGCCGCACGCAGCGCCGGCCCTTGGCCTCGACCAGGCCCTGGGTGTGCGTCGCGTCGTCACCCTCGGACAGGTAGCTGATCGCGACGTCGGCGCCCTCCTCGGCGAACGCGACCGCCACGGCGCGCCCGATGCCGGAGTCGCCGCCGGTGATGAGCGCGCGCCGGCCGGCGAGCAGGTCGCGCCCGACGTAGCCGCGCATCTCGTCGTTCGGCTCGGGGTCCATCGCCCCGGTGCTGCCGGGGTAGCTCTGCTCCTGCGGAGGTGGCTGCTCGGTCATGGACGACGGTCTTGACGACGGTGCCCGGGCGCGAAACGTCGCGCCCGGGCGCCCGCCTCGTCACCGCAGGGACTGGACCCTGTCGAGGACCGTCTTGCGGTTCTTCGTCCGGCGCTCGTAGGCGTCGACCTTGCCGAGGTCGGTGTCCGAGAGCCCGTCGAGCTTCGCGACGACGTCGGCGGCGTTCAGGTCGTCGTAGCCCTGGATCGGCAGGTCGTCCTCCACCGAGACCGCGCCCTTGGCCTCGCCCTCGGCGGTGGCCACGCCGGGCACGCGGCGGGCCTGGTCGGCGGCGGCGCCGGCCGCTCCCCCGACGCGCGAGCCCAGGCGCTGCAGCAGCGCCGGGAAGGCCTCGGCGAGCTCGCGGGTGAACTGCGCCTGGGCGCGCGCGAACGCCTGCACCCACTCGGCGGTGCGGTTGCCGGCGGCCTCCTCGGCCTCGGCGACGTTCTCCAGCAGCTCCTTGTAGGCGCGCAGCGACTCCTCGCCGCCCTGGCGGGCCCGGCTCACGATCTGCTCGTTCAGGCTCCGGACCTGCTCGACCACCTGCTCGACCCTCGGGTTGCCCGCCATCTGCTCCTCCTCGATCGGTGCCGCACTGCACTTCGGGTGTTCGTCCTTTCCCGGACGATCCAGCCCCCAAACAGGTGAAGACCGTCTACGCCGGATGGTTGTGCACGTTCGATGTCGTTCCACTTGTGTGACGCCTGTCGCAACGGCACCTACGATGGTGAGCGGAGCAACACCGAGCGATACGAGGTCGACACCATGCGCAAGCCCCGGCACGTCCGGCTCACCGAGCCCCTGGTCCGCGAGAACGGCGAGCTGCGGACGGCCACCTGGGACGAGGCGCTCGCCCGGGCCGCGGCCGGCCTGCGCGGCGTCCCCGCCGACGCGTTCGGCATGTTCAGCTGCTCGAAGGCCACCAATGAGATGAACTACGCCGCGGAGAAGTTCGCGCGGGCGGTGATGGGCAGCAACAACGTCGACAGCTGCAACCGCACTTGACACGCTCCCAGCGTCGTCGGTCTGACGACGGTGTTCGGTGCCGGCGGCGGCACCTCCGCCTACGTGGAGGCGGAACACGCCGACCTGCTCGTGCTGTGGGGCTCCAACGCGCGCGAGACGCACCCGATCTTCTTCCACCACGTGCTGCAGGGGCTGCGCAACGGCGCCCGGATGTACTCGGTCGACCCGCGGCACACCTCCACCGCGCGCTGGGCCGACGCCTGGCTCGGGCTCGACGTGGGCACCGACATCGCGCTGGCCAACGCGATCGGCCGCGAGATCATCCACGCCGGCCTGGTCAACCGCACGTTCGTCGACCGCGCCACCTCGGGCTTCGACGAGTACGCGGCCACCGTCGAGCCCTACACGCTCGAGCGCGCCGAGGAGATCACCGGCGTGCCCGCCGCGACGATCCGCGAGCTCGCGCACGCCTACGCCCGCGCCGACCGCGCGCAGATCTGCTGGACGCTCGGCATCACCGAGCACCACAACGCCGCCGACTACGTCTTCGCGCTGATCAACCTGGCGCTGCTCACCGGCCACGTCGGCCGCTACGGCTCGGGCCTGGTGCCCCTGCGCGGGCAGAACAACGTGCAGGGCGGCGGTGACATGGGCGCCATCCCGGCCAAGCTGCCCGGCGGCTACGACGTCGGCGACGAGCAGGCCCGCGCGCGTTACGCCGCGGTGTGGGGCACCGACGACTACCCGCGCGAGCCGGGCATGCACCTCTCGCAGATGTTCGAGGCGATGGAGCGCGGCGAGCTGCGGGCGCTCTACTGCATCGGCGAGAACCCGGCCGAGTCCGAGGCCAACGCCACCCACGCGCGGCACCTGCTCGGGAGCCTGGACACGCTGATCGTCCAGGACATCTTCCGCACGGCCACCGCGGAGCTCGCCGACGTGGTGTTCCCCGCGACGGCCGACTGGTGCGAGTACGAGGGCACGGTCACCAACTCCGAGCGCCGCGTGCAGCGCGTGCGCAAGGCGATCGAGCCGCCGGGGCAGGCACGCCCGGACACGCTCATCATCAGCGCGCTGGCCACGGAGATGGGCCACGACTGGGGTCAGCCCACCGCCGAGCAGGTGTGGGACGAGCTGCGGTCGGTGTCGCTGAACTGGCACGCCGGCATGAGCTACGCCCGTCTCGACGCCCTCGGCGGGCTGCAGTGGCCCTGCCCGTCGGAGGACCACCCGGGCACGCCGCTCATGCACGCGCGCCTGTGGTCCGACGACCCCGACGAGCGCGGCCGGCCCGCGCCGTTCACGCCGGTGGAGCACGTCGCACCGGTCGACGCACTGGACGAGGAGTACCCGATCCGCCTCACCACCGTCCGGCTGCTCGACGCCTACAACTCCGGGGTGCAGAGCGGCGGCTACTCGTCGCCGCTGCGCGTGCGCGAGTCGCTGCGCATCGACGCCGAGGACGCCGAACGCCTCGGCATCGCCGACGGCGAGCGGGTGCGGGTGGTGTCGCGGCGCGGCGCGGTGGAGGCGCCGGTGGGCATCGATCCCTCGCTGCGGCCGGGCCTCGCGTCGTTCACCCCGCACTTCACCGAGGAGGTCGACGTCAACGTGCTGACCAACGACGCCTGGGACCCCAAGTCGGGGACCTCGGAGTTCAAGGCGACAGCGATCCGGGTGGAGAAACTCGCCGAGCGCGCAGAGCAGCGCCCGATGCCGGTGGCGGGGGCCTGACGCGTGGACCTGCACCTCTCCGGCGCGCAGCCGACCGCCCTCGAGCGGGAGACGATCGACGCGGCGTTCGCCCGCGCCGTCCCGTCGCCACTGTCGACCAACGGCGACCGGCCGATGCGCTCGCACCACGCCGGCCACGACGCCCGGGCCCGGCGGCACCTGCTGCTGCCGGTGCTGCACGCGGTGTCCGACGCGGTCGGCTGGATCTCCCCCGGGGCGCTGGACCACATCGCGGTCACGCTCTCGGTGCCGCCCGCGGAGATCTACGGGGTGGCGACGTTCTACGCGATGTTCGCCGTCGAGCCCCGGGCGCCGCGGGTGGTGCACGTCTGCGACGACGTCGCCTGCGGACCGTTCGGCGGCGAGGACATCGCCGCGCGGCTCACCGAGGAGCTGGGCCCCGAGGGCGGGGCGCACCAGGTCGGCGCCGAGCCCGACGCCGCCTCGCCGGGCGGCACGGCGGCGGGCACGCCGGGCAATGCCTGCTGGGTGCGCAGCCCCTGCCTCGGGCTGTGCGAGCGTGCGCCCGCGGTGCTGCACCAGCGCGTCGGGGAGCCCGATCTCAGCCAGGCCCCCGCGCACCCCGACGACGTGGTCGCGGCGGCGCGGTCCGACGACACGGCGCTGGCCGACGACGCCGACGCGGCGTTCGCCGACACCCGCCTCAGCGCGCCGCAGACCGGCCCGGGCGCGACGCTGCCGGGCGGCGGGCCGCTGCGGCTCATGCGCCGCATCGGCGTCGTCGACCCCACGAGCCTCGACGACTACCGGGCGCACGGCGGGTACGCGGCGCTGCGCCGCGCGGTGGACCTCGGCCCGACGCGGGTGATCACCGAGCTCGAGGACTCCTCGCTCACCGGCCGGGGCGGTGCCGCGTTCCCCACCGGCGTGAAGTGGAAAGGCGTCGCCGGCGCGCCCGAGCGCCCGCACTACATCGTGTGCAACGCCGACGAGTCCGAGCCCGGCACGTTCAAGGACCGCGTGCTCATGGAGGACGACCCGTTCGCGCTCGTCGAGGCGATGACGATCGCCGGGTACGTCACCGGCGCCGAGGTCGGCTACCTCTACCTGCGCGGCGAGTACCCGCTGGTCACCCGGCGGCTGGAGAACGCGATCGCCGCCGCGCGGGCCCGCGGGTTCCTCGGGGCGGACGTCATGGGCGAGGGCTTCACGTTCGACATCGAGCTGCGCCGCGGCGCCGGGGCCTACATCTGCGGCGAGGAGACCGCGATGCTGGAGTCGATCGAGGGGTACCGCGGCGAGCCCCGCAACAAGCCCCCGTTCCCCAGCGTGTCCGGGCTGTTCGGCAAGCCGACCACGATCAACAACGTCGAGACGCTCTACAACGTGCTCGGCGTCCTCGACGTCGGCGGCCAGGCGTTCGCCGAGGTCGGGGGCGGGCGCTCCACCGGCACCAAGCTCTTCTGCGTCTCCGGGGCCGTCGGCACGCCCGGGGTGTACGAGGTCGAGTTCGGCGCGACCCTGCGCGAGCTGCTCGACCTCGCGGGCGGCACGCGGGGCGACCTGCGCACGGTGCTGCTCGGCGGGGCGGCCGGCGGCTTCGTCATGCCGGCGGACCTCGACGTCGTGCTCACCCTCGAGGGCGCGCGGGACATCGGGGCGACGCTGGGCTCGGGCGTCGTGCTCGTGTTCGACTCGCACGCCGACCTCACCGGCACGCTGCGGCGCATCGCGGCGTTCTTCCGCGACGAGTCGTGCGGGCAGTGCGTGCCCTGCCGCGTCGGCACCGTGCGCCAGGAGGAGGCGCTGGCGCGGCTGGAGCGGGACGCACCGCTCGGTTCGCGGGAGACCGAGCTCGCGCTGCTCGACGACCTCGCCCGCGTCATGCGCGACGCCTCGATCTGCGGCCTCGGCCAGACCGCGCCCGCCGCGGTCACCTCGGCTCTCGAGCTCGGCCTGCTCGACCGGCCGCGCTCCCCCAACGGCCAGCACGACAGCGGAAGGGTGCCCACGGCATGACGGAGACCCGACGCCCGGAGATCCCGGCGGACCCCGCCTCGGGCAAGGGGCCGGCCGGCGACGGTGGCGGCTCGGCGGGCCCGCCCGACGGCCAGCCGCTCGACGGCGCCGGCGCGGCCGCCGAGGGCGCGGCCGTCGCCGGCGCCGGGACGTCCGGCCCCCCGCCCGGCGAGCGCACCGACGGCGACACCCACCCGGCCACGCCCGTCGGACCCACCGTGATCGACCCCGTGGCCACCGCGCGGGGCCCCGAGGAGCGGGTGAGCACCGGGGCGGTGATGCTCGGGACGATCCGCCGCCGGGTCTCGCTCACCCTCGACGGCCGCGAGGTGCGGGTGCCCGAGGGCGCGACGATCCTCGACGCCCTGCACGACGAGGGCACACCCGCGCAGGCCGACACCCCGACGATCTGCTGGGCCCCCAACATGGACCCGATCAACGCGTGCCGGGTGTGCGTGGTCGAGGTCGAGGGCTCCCGCACGCTCGTCCCGTCGTGCGCGCGCCGATGCGAGGACGGCATGGAGGTCAAGACCGACACCGAGAAGGTCAGGCACAGCCGGCGCATGGTGCTGGAGCTGCTCGGGTCGTCGGTGGCCATGGACCGCGCCACCGCCGACGTGCAGCGCTGGATGACCGACTACGGCGTCGACACGGCGCGCTACGGCCCGCCCGCTCCCCCGGCCGCGGCCGGCGAGCGCGACCGTCGCCACCCGGGGCACCACCACGCCCCCGACGGGGCCACGGCGGCCACCGTGCACCAGCCGGTCAAGGTCGACAACGACCTCTACGTGCGCGACTACTCGCGCTGCGTCCTCTGCTACAAGTGCGTCAACGCGTGCGGCAGCGACGCCCAGTTCACGTTCGCGATCACCGCGGCCGGGCGCGGGTTCGACGCCCGCATCGCCACCGAGTACGACGTCACGCTGCCGGAGTCGGCGTGCGTGTACTGCGGCAACTGCATCGCCGTGTGCCCCACCGGGGCGCTGATCTCGCGCAGCGAGTACGAGCTGCGCGAGGCCGGCGACTGGCACCCCGAGGAGCAGACGATGACCACCACCATCTGCTCGTTCTGCGGGGTCGGGTGCAACCTCGAGCTGCACGTCCAGCAGAACCAGATCGTCAACGTCACGAGCCCCGCCGACCACTCGGTGACCCACGGGCACCTGTGCATCAAGGGCCGGTTCGGGTTCCAGCACGTGCAGAACCTGTGAGCCACGCGGGTCAGGTGCCGTGATCGATCGGCCGAACCCGCGCGGCCGTCGGGCGCCACTCCCGGCGTGGTCCTTCTCCGGGCCCCTCACACCTGGTTGGGTCCGCAGGACCCAGTGTGTCCATCGACGACGAAGGAGGCGCGCCGTGGCGAAGACATCGCAGGGCGACCAGTCCGAGCAGGTCGTGGCCGGCCTGCACCAGCTCGTCGAGGCCGGCCGGGTGGAGGACGTCGAGGCCGTGCTGACCACCCTCATCGAGAGCGAGCCCGCGCAGGACCCCACCGTCGAGGAGCGCGAGACCCGCTCGTACGCCGAGGGCATGCGCGACGGCATCGCGCTCGCCCGGGCGGCCACCGGCTCGGGCGACAGCTGACCCGCACCGCCGGCGGCGTCCGCGCGGTCCACCAGCGGGCCGCGACCCACTCACGAGGAGCGACCAGATGACCGCGGCCGTGGTCGACGACCGTCCCGACGCCCCGCCCCTCGCGGAGGCCGCATCGGGTCCCGGGACGGGCCCCGCGCCCGCGCCGTCGGCCTCGGACCGTCTCCGTGCCCTGGCGGTGAACATGATCGACCGCTTGGCGGCCGCCGCCACCGCCAAGGTGGAGGAGGCGTCCGACCGGCTCGGCGACATGGCCGCGGACGCCGCGAAGGGCGCCCTCGACGGGGCCGGCGCCGGCAAGGGCGTCTTCGCCAACGCCATGATCCAGGGCGCGATCGCCAAGCTGCAGGGCGGGAACCCCGTGTGGGCGGCGATCAAGGGCGGGGTGTCGGCCATGAGCCCGACCACCAAGGCGCTCCTGGGGCTGTTGCTGATCCTGGTGGCGGTGCTCTCGCCGGTGCTGCTGATCGTGCTCGCCCTGGTGCTGCTGATCGCCGCGATCGTCGGGGCGTTCTCGGGCTGACGCGTCAGGAGCCTTCGCCGGCACCGTCCGACGTCCTCACGGCCACCTGCTCACCCGTCGGCTCCCACGGTCCGCCGGTGCTGCCGGCCTGGTCCTGGGCGTGCTGCGCGGGGCGCTTCGGCGGCCGCAGGCCCGTGTAGATCGCGGGCTGGACGTCCCAGGTGTTCCAGTAGCGGGAGCCGGTCAGGTCGCTGTACTCGACGGTGATCTGGAAGTCCTCGCCCTCGAGCCCGTTCGTGCGCAGGAACGCCATCTGGTCGTCGAGGTCGTCCCAGAAGCAGGTGATCCGGGCGCCGGGCGAGAGCGACGTCAGGCCGATGGTGAACAACGGCAGCCCGGAGACGACGACCCCGTCGGAGCTCTCGATCGGCCGGGAGAACTCGAAGCTGATGCTCTTGGCGGGTCCCTGGCCGACGTTCTCCACGGCGATGCTCAGGGCCCGCGTGCCGTGGTCGAACTCGTCGTGGACGGCCACCACCGGACGGCCGCCGGCGAGGAACTCCTGGCGGACCTCCCGCACGGACTCCCGCGCCGCGCGCAACTGGAACCAGATGACCACGATGAAGGCGGCGTAGAGGACCGGCGCGAGCGTCTGCGCGACGGTCGAGATCACCTGGAGCACCTGCACGTGCCACCTCCTGGCGGGGACGCGTCCGACCGACGCGAAACGGCCGGGTCCCCGTTCGGGGACCCGGCCGAATCGTGGTGCGGACCGTCCGCTCAGCGGATGCCGGCGACCTCCTGGGCCAGCGCGGCGTGACGCGTCTGGGCGGCGGAGACGATGCCGGACCGGTTCTTGTTCGCCTCTTCGTAGACGATGACCTTGTTGAGGTCCTCGACGTCGTCGAGCTGCTTGATCTTCGCGACGGCGTCGTTGACCCCGAGCTCGTCGTACCGGGCGATCGGCAGCTCCGAGGCGTGCAGGGCACCGAGACGGGCGCGGGCCTCGTGCAGGGCCTCGGCGGTGTCCTGGGCACCCTCGCGGCGGCTGACGCGCTCGGCGCGGTCGAGGGCGGCGTCGCGACCGGTGGTCACCACCTCGCGGGCGTCCTCACCGAGGCGGGCGGCCCGGGTGGCGGTGTCGCTCACGGCGGCGCGGACCTCGTCGCCGGCCTCGGCGACCGCGGCGCGCACCTGGTCGCCGCCCTGCTGGGCGCGGGCCGCCCAGCGGCTGATCTGCTCGCGGGCGAAGTTCACCGGCAGCCGCACGGCGCGGGTGGCGCCGCCGACGACCATCTGCACCGGGGTCGGCTTGAGCGCCGGCGGGCCGCCGAGCGCCTCCTCGGCGAGCACGGTGGTCAGCCACTCGATGGTGGCCGCGTGGGCCTCCTCGAGGCGGTCGGCCAGGCGGCGGGTCTCGGCGTCCTTCGTGGCCTCGGCGAGGGCACGCAGGTAGATCGCGCGGTCGCGCAGCTGGTGCTCGAGGGCGAGGTCGCCGAGCAGCGCCTCGACCACGGCGCCGGCCTGCTCGACGGTGGCCTTGACGACGGCACCGACGCGCCCGACCAGCGGGGACACGACGTCGGCGACGCCACCGAGGCGCTGCAGCTCGCGGGTGATCTCCGCGGTGCGGCGCTCGGCGTTCTGCGCGTTCTCGGTCAGCTCGCGGCGGACGGCGTCCGTGCGGGCCTGCGAGACGCGGATTCGGGCGACCTGGACCTCGGTCTGGGTCAGCTGCAGCATCGAACGCAGCTGGGCGATGACGTGGGCCTGGGTGCTCACACTTCTCCTTCGTATCTACTTCAGGTTGCGTGCGTGTGTCTCGGCCTACCGGCCGGTCGCCATTCGGCTACCCACGGGTCGCCGGGGCCCATGCGTGGGTTGTGACGCGCGTGACTCGCCAGGTTCTCCGGACGGGGCCGATCGGGCATACCGAGCCATGTCCCAGCCCCAGAACCGCCACGCGGAACCACCGAACCCCGACGAGAACGACACGCCGTCCCAGCACGACGACCAGGGCAAAGGCTCGGGCCCCTACGCCCCGCCCGGCCGCGACGACCAGGGCAACCCCATCCCCTCCGTGCCCCACGAGGGACTGCTCGGGCGGATCGGGGCGTCGATCGTCGCCGGCGAGGCGGTGGTGCTCGCCGTCGTCGGCGTCGCGGGCCTCGTCGTCAGCTGGGGCGCGAGCTTCACCGAGCAGACTCAGGACACCTTCCTGGCCCTGCGCCTGAACCCCGCCCACAGCGTGCTCCTGCTGCTCACCGCCGTGCTCGGCGCCGCCAGCATGCGCAAGCGCACCTGGCTGCGGTTCTTCGCCGGCGGCCAGGCCATCGTCTACCTGCTGCTGTTCGTCTTCGGCTCCGCGTTCAGCGTCAACACCGGCGACGCGACGTTCCTGGCGCTCAACACCCCGGACCACGTCCTGCACGGGGTCCTGGCGGTCCTCGGGTTCATCGTCGTGATGGTCTCGAGCGCCCGCATCATCGAGCCGCCGCCCGGATCGCTGCCCTACCCGGGCGTCCTGCCCGACACCGGGGAGGAGCCGCCGCAGGGGCCCACGCCGGACTCGCCCGAGCCGAGCCGCGACTCCGACGTCAACCAGGGCCGGACCGAGCCGCACCCCGAGGACCGCGAGGACCGCGGCATCCGCGGTTGATCAGGCCAACGGGCGGCGGCCGCGGTGGAACCACCGGTCCTTGAGGAACACCACGGCCCCGCCCAGCACTATCACCAGACCCATGTCCGCGACCGTGCGCTTCAGCCCGCCGAGCGCGAGCGCCCAGTCGCCCGAGACCACGCCGATGCCGATGAGCCCCGCCGCGGGGACGAGCGCCAGGGCGATGAGGGCGCCGGCGAGGACGGCCTCGCGGAACGAGGTGATGATGACGAGCCCGGCCAGCGCCCCGCCCGCGCCGACGAGCCAGTCGGCGGCCGTGGGGTCGACGACCATGTGGACGCCCTCGCTGGAGGCCAGCACGCCGGGCTTGGCGAGGCCCAGCGCGCGCAGCACGAGGAACGCGACACCGCCGCCGGCGGCGAGGACCAGATACCCCCCGAGCACCGCGACGAGCGAGCGGCGGATGCGGTAGAGCTCCCCGCGCAACAGCGCGACGCTCAGCTTGGCCACCGGCTCGAACGCGGGCGCGATGATCGCCGACGCGGCCAGCGCCAGCGCCTGGGGCACCGGCGGGGAGAGGAGGCCCGCCACGGCGATCGCGCCGCCGAGGGCCATGAGCGCGAAGTAGTTGATGCTCGTGCGCCCGTGGTGGCGCAACGTGCGCTCGAACTCCTCCCACGGGGACTCGTCGGCGTCGTCCTCGATGGCGCCCTCCGCGCCGGTCGAGATCACGGTCTCCGTGCGCCACGTCCCGAGCGTGATCGGACCGTGGTCCCGGGCCCGATCCACGACGGAGAGGACGGAGTCGATCGAGCGGTTGAGCACGTGGGCGGTGAGCACGTCTCCGGCCGGCTTGACCGACCCGCCGCGCTGCAGGGTCAGCGAGAGCACGCCGTCGTGCTTCTCCAGCTCGCTGAGGATCTCGTCGGTGGCCTCAGGCGGCACCATCAGGTCGATTTCGTGGTGCATCTGCTCAGCTCTCGGGGTGGGAGGGATCGACGGGCCGGACGGCGCGCACGACGACCAGCTCCTCGGTGGTCTGGTCGTCCGCGACGAGCCCGCGCTCTCGCAGCAGCGCGCGGCGGGCGGTGAGCACGGGACCGAACGGGTGCTCGTGGCGCGCCACGACCTCGGCGTGCATGCCCTGCTCGCGCAGCCGCGCGACGGTCAGGGCGGGGTCGTTGAACGCGGAGTGCACCACGAGCAGCCGCCCGCCCGGCCGGAGCACGCGCCGCGCCTCGACGCACACGCGGTCGAGCACGAGGCGCCCGTCGCAACCGCCGTCGAAGGCGCGGGCGAGGCCGTGCTCGGGCAGGTCGTCGGTCGCGGTGGGGACGTAGGGCGGGTTGGACACGACGACGTCGAACCGCTCGCCCGCCACCGGGGCGGTCAGGTCACCGCGTCGCGTGCGCACCCGGCGCCCGTGGCGGGCGGCGTTGAAGCGGGTCGAGAGCAGGGCCCGCCGGGACAGGTCGACGGCGGTGACGTCGGTGTTCGCCACGCCCGCGGCCACCACCGCCAGCGCCCGCGCGCCGGCGCCGAGCTCGAGCACCCGGCAGGGACGGTCGGCGCCGCACCCGTGGTCGGTGAGCTCGCGGCGCAGGACGTCGGCGAGCAGCCAGGTGTCGCGCTGCACCGGGTAGACGCCCGGGACCCGGAACACGCGGTGGTGGGGGCGGATACCGGGCACCGGGCTGTGGTGGGGGTCCGGGGCGACGGTCGTCATGGGCTCCTCGGCTCGGCTGGGGGGCGAGTCGGTTCGCCGGGTGCCCGGATGGCACCGATCGGTCCACGCGCGGACGCGGGGCATCGCCGACCCGGCGAAGGCGTTACCCGGACGGAGCGGACCATCCATCCCCGGCACCGCCGATCGGGGGCGTCACACATCTCACGTCCCCGCGGGGTCTCGGACCTCACCCTTTCCGGGTACGCCCGCACCTCGTCATCGATCTGCCGCGCCGTCGGACCCGACGGCCGTGCTGCTGAGGAGCGACTCCCCGTGCCCGTCCTGCCCCGCGCCCGCGGCCCGGTCTCGGCCGCCGTGCTCGACGTCCTCGCCGGCCACGCCGCGGCCGGGGACCTCGCCGGTGCCCTGCCGGACCTCGCCGGCGTCGACCCCCTCGGCGACGATCTCCAGCTCGCGCTCTACGCCTGCTACGAGCTGCACTACCGCTCGTTCGACGGCCTGGACGAGAGGGCCGACGACCTCGAGTGGGACCCCGACCTGCTGGCGCTGCGCGCCCGGCTCGAGGCGCCGTTCCTCGACGCCGTCCGCGCCCTGGTCGACGGCGGCGACGACGTCGAGGCGGCGGTGGAGGCCCTGCTCGTGGAGCCGACCGAGGGGTCGGGCCCCTCGTGGCACCTCGCGGGCGACGGCGAGCGCTGGCAGCTCGACGAGTACGTGGCCCTGCGCTCGCTCTACCACCTCAAGGAGGCCGACCCCCAGGCGTGGGTGATCCCGCGGCTCGACGGCGTCGCGGGCCGCGCCAAGGCCTCACTGATGACCGTCGAGCACGACGAGTACGGCGCCGGGCGACCCGAGCGCGTCCACGCACGGATCTACGCCGAGATGATGGAGGGCCTCGGGCTCGACACCACCTACGGCGCCTACCTCGACGTCGCGCCCGCGCCCGTCCTCGCGACCGTCAACATCATGTCGCTGTTCGGGCTGCACCGGCGCTGGCGCGGCGCCTCGGTGGGCCAGTTCGCGCTCATCGAGATCACCTCGCCGCCCGGGGCCGCGCGCCTCGTCAGCGCGATCGAGCGCCTCGGCCTGCCCGAGCGGGTCACCGAGTTCTACGCCGAGCACGTCGAGGCCGACGCGGTGCACGAGCAGCTCGTGCGCAAGGACCTGCTGGCGGGCCTGCTCGAGCGCGAGCCCGAGCTGGCCGCCGACGTCGTCCTCGGCCTGCAGGCGTCGACGGTGCTCGAGGACCGGCTGGCCGACTACCTCGTGCGCTGCTGGTCGGCCGGCGCGTCGTCGCTGGTGGCCGTCCCGGAGCGCTCCGCGGCCTGAGCCGGCCCCGAGCGGCGTTCCTTGCGCCGGTGGCTGGTGTCGCAGAAGGGGTAGCGCTTGGTGCGCCGGCAGGCGCACAGCGCCACCACCGGCCGCTCGCTGGTCACCCGCGTCCCGTCGGGGAGCTCCAGCTCCACGGGGCCCTCGACCAGCACCGGCCCGCCCTCGGTCAGCGTGACGCGGGTGGGTCGGGACGGTGCTGCCATGAGGGGCCTCCGGAACGGACGGACGTGATCGGTGGTGACTACCCCGGAGCGTGGCCGCGGCACACGGCGCCGCCGCGCGTCACACCGCGCGCCGCACCCAGCGCGCGACGTCCCCGGGGTGGGTCAGCGGCAGCATGTGCGCCCCGGACGGCAGGGTGACGACCTCGATGCCCGGCCGGGTGCGGGCGAGGTCGCTCAGCCAGACGGCCGGGGCGAGCCGGTCGTGCGGGCCGCGCAGGACGAGCACGGGCACCGACGAGCCGGCCAGCGCGGCGCGCAGGTCGTGGTGGCGGGCCCGGCGCATCGCCGTCAGGAAGCCCGAGAGCCGGGTCGCGACGTACTCCCGCACGATCTCCGGGAACCGCCGCGGGTCCTCGCGCGCCGCCGTCAGCACCCAGCGCCCCACGAGGCGCGGCCAGGGCACGGCACGCGGATCGGTGGTGGGCCCGACGAGGACGAGCCCCCGCACCAGGGCGGGGTGACGGCGCGCGACCTCGGCGACCATCTGGAAGCTCGCCGAGTGCCCGAGCAGGACGACCGGCCCGCCGGCGGCGAGGCCGAGGTCCTCGAGGCGCCGGGCGAGGCGGTCGGCCTCCGCGGTGGCGTCCAGGGGCGCGTTCCCGCCCGGGAGCCCGGCGGCGGGCAGGCCGAGCACGGCCAGGGGGACCCCGTCGCCCAGCCTCTCGGCCACGCCGCGCCACCCGTCCACGGTGAGCCCCAGCCCCGGCACCGCGACGGCCGTGGGGACGCCGGGCGCGGGCAGGAGCTCGGGCGCGCCCCTCATCCGGCCTCCCGCCGCGCGCTGGCCGCCGGGTGCACCGCCCGCGCCACCGGCTCGGGGTGGCCGTCGTCG
>CADCTH010000413.1 GCA_902805495.1 uncultured Actinomycetospora sp. | reverse complement strand
TCGGCCCGCCGGCCGCTGGTCGTGGCCGGCGGCGGCGTCCACTACTCCGGCGCCACCGCGGCCCTCGCGGCGTTCTGCGAGGCCACCGGCATCCCCGTCGGGCAGAGCCAGGCGGGCAAGGGGACGCTCGCCTTCGACCACCCGCAGTGCCTCGGCGCCATCGGGTCGACCGGCACGACCGCGGCCAACGCGCTCGCCCGCGAGGCCGACGTCGTCATCGGCATCGGCACCCGCTACTCCGACTTCACCACCGCCAGCCGCACCGCGTTCCAGCACGCGGGAGTCCGCTTCGTCAACGTCAACGTCGCCGGCCTCGACGCGGTGAAGCACGCCGGGATCGGGGTCGTCGCCGACGCCCGCGAGACCCTCGAGGCGCTGACCTCGGCCCTCGCGGGCCACCGGGTCGACCCGGACTTCGAGGCCGAGTACCAGCGGCTCGACGCCGAGTGGGACGCCACCGTCGCCCGGGCCTACGCCGAGGGGCCGTCGGGTGACGTGCTGACCCAGTCGTCGGTGATCGGCATCGTCAACGAGCTGACCGACCCCCGCGACGTCGTCGTCTGCGCGGCCGGGTCGATGCCCGGTGACCTGCACAAGCTGTGGCGGACCCGGGACCCGAAGGGCTACCACGTCGAGTACGGCTACTCGTGCATGGGCTACGAGGTGGCCGGCGGTGTCGGTGTCGCGATGGCCTGCGCCGGTGAAGACCCTGGCCGGGACGTCGTCGTCATGGTCGGCGACGGCTCCTACCTGATGATGGCCACGGAGCTGGTGACCGCGGTCCAGGAGGGCGTCAAGGTCATCACCGTCCTCGTGCAGAACCACGGGTACGCCTCGATCGGGGCGCTGTCCGAGGAGCTCGGCTCCCAGCGCTTCGGCACCCGCTACCGCTACCGGTCGGAGTCCGGGCGCCTCGAGGGCGAACGGCTGCCCGTCGACCTCGCCGCGAACGCGGAATCGCTCGGCGTCCGCGTGCTGCGCGCCCGCACCACCGACGAGTTCGCGTCCGCCCTGCGCGAGGCCAAGGCCGCCACCACCAGCGTCGTCGTGCACGTCGAGACCGACCCGCTGGTGCCCGCACCCGACTCCCGCTCCTGGTGGGACGTCCCCGTGGCCGAGGTCTCGCACCTCGAGTCCACCCAGCGCGCCCGCAAGTCCTACGACGACGCGAAGTCCACCCAGCGTCGCTTCCTCCACCCCAGTCCTTCCGGAGAGGTGTGATCGTGAGCTCGAACTCCAGCAAGATCAGGGTGGGCAGTGCCCCCGACTCCTGGGGCGTCTGGTTCCCCAGCGACCCGGACCAGACCCCCGCCGACCGCTTCCTCGCCGAGGTCGCCGCCGCCGGGTACGACGTCATCGAGCTCGGGCCGTACGGCTACCTGCCGACCGACCCGACCGAGCTCGCGGACACCCTGCGCGCGCACGGTCTGACGGTGTCCGCGGGGACGGTGTTCGAGCACCTGCACCGCCCCGACAGCTTCGAGCACGTGTGGGACCAGGTCACCGAGGTCGCGTCGCTGACCCGGGCGGTGGGCGGCGAGCACCTCGTCGTCATCCCCGAGCCGTGGCGCGACCACAAGACCGGCGCCCCGCTCGAGTCGCCCACCCTCGACGCGGCCGGCTGGGACCGCCTGACCACCGGCATGGACGAGCTCGGTCGCCGCGTGCTCGAGGAGTACGGCCTGCGGGTGCAGTTCCACTCGCACGCCGACTCCCACGTCGGGTACCAGTCCGAGATCGAGCGGTTCGTCGAGTCGACCGATCCGCGCTGGGTCAACCTCTGCCTCGACACCGGCCACGTGTCGTACTACCGCGGCGACAACGTGGCGATCATCTGCAAGTACCCCGAGCGCATCGGCTACCTGCACCTCAAGCAGGTCGACCCGGCCGTGCTCGACCGCGTCGAGGCCGAGGACCTGGCCTTCCCGGACGCCGTCAAGGCCGGCGCCATGGTCGAACCGCCCTACGGCGTGCCGTCGATGCCCGAGGTGCTGCAGGCCGTCGAGGAGGCGGTGCTGACCTCTTCCGGGTGCGACGTCTTCGCGATCGTCGAGCAGGACATGTACCCCTGCCCGCCCGACCAGCCGCTGCCGATCGCGCAGCGCACCCACACCTACCTCGGCTCCTGCGGCACCGCCTCGGTCCGCATCGGCACGCCGGCCCGATAGGAGCCTCCCCATGAGTGAAGGACAGAGTGACGAACTGCGCGTCGCCGTCCTCGGCGTCGGCAAGATGGGCTCGTTCCACGTCGACAGCCTCACCCGCCGCACCCGGGGCGCCCGCGTGAGCGTGGTCAGCGACTGCTCCGACGAGCAGGCGCACCGGGTCGCGGATCCCGTCGGTGCCCGCGTCGTGGCCGAGCCCGCCGAGGCGGTCACCGCCGACGACGTCGACGCCGTGGTCATCGCCAGTCCCGGCACCGCCCACGAGTCCCAGATCCTGGCCTGCCTCGAGGCCGGGAAGCCGGTGCTGTGCGAGAAGCCGCTGACCACGGAGGCCGCCACCGCGGCCGCCGTGTACCGGCGGGAGACCGCGCTGGGCCGCCGGCTGGTCCAGGTCGGCTTCATGCGCCGCTTCGACCACGAGTACGCCGCGCTGCAGCAGATGATCGCCGGCGGCGAGCTCGGCGCCCCGCTGATGCTGCACTGCACCCACCGCAACCCCGCGGTGCCGGAGTTCTTCGACTCCGAGTACATGATCCGCGACTCGGTCGTCCACGAGGCCGACTCGGCACGGTTCCTGCTCGGCGAGGAGATCGCCGCGGTGAGCGTCGTGCGGGGCCGGCCCACCGCCGCTGCTCCCGCCGGGGTGTCCGACCCCATGCTGGTGCTCTTCGAGGCCGCGTCCGGGGCGCTGGTCACCATCGAGATCTTCGTGCGGACCGGGATCGCGTACGAGGTGCGCACCGAGGTGGTGGCCGAGCACGGCTCGGCCATCATCGGGCTGGACCAGAACGTCGTCGCGAAGCGCGTGGGCGGCACCTGGGGCGGCACCATCACCCCGGACTTCGTCGCCCGCTTCGGCCAGGCCTACGACGACCAGATGCAGCGCTGGGCAGACGCCGCGCGCCGCGGCATCGCCACGGGCGGCGACGCCGTCGACGGCCCGGGCACCTGGGACGGCTACGCCGCCGCCGCGATCTGCGAGGCCGGTGTGGCCGCCGTGGTGAAGGGCGAGCGCATCGAGACCGGGATGGAGGACCCGTCGGGGGCGAGCGGAGCGACGGGGGATCGGTCGGGGGCGAGCGGAGCGACGGGGGATGACTCGTGAGGATGGCCCTCGACGCCCAGATGTTCCACCGCACGCACGCGGTGACCGAGCTGCCCGACGCCGTCGCGCGCGCGGGGTACGCGTGGATGGAGCTCTCCCCGAAGGAGGACTTCATCCCGTTCTTCCGGTACCCGCGCGTGGACTCCACGACCGTCGCCACGCTGCGACGCCGAGCCGCCGACGCCGGCGTCGGGATCTCCTCGGTGCTGCCCGTCCTGCGCTGGTCGGGACCGTCCGAGGAGGCCCGGCAGGCCGCGGTCCGCGCGTGGCGTCGCGCCATCCAGATCGCCGTCGACCTCGGCGTGGACACGATGAACACCGAGTTCAACGGCCGCCCCGAGGGCGCCGAGCACGCCGAGGCGATGTTCCTGCGCTCCTTCGAGGAGCTCGCGCCGGACTTCGAGCGCGAGGGCGTCCGCCTCGTGCTCGAGCCCCACCCCGACGACTTCATCGAGGACGGGCACGCCGCGCTGGACATGGTCGCGGGGCTCGACCGGGACTGGGTCTCGTTCCTCTACTGCACGCCGCACACGTTCCACCAGGGCAACGACCCCGCGGGGATCATCGCCCGTGCCGGCGCCCGGGTGACCCACGTGCACCTCGCCGACACCCTCGACCACACCGCCTCGGGCGGACTGCGCTACATCGTCAACCCGCCCGGCTCGACGGTCCGCGTGCACCAGCACGCCCCGATGGGCACCGGCGAGGTCGACTTCGACGCCGTGTTCGCCGCGCTGGCCGCGGCGGGTTTCGACGGCACACTGACCCACTGCGTGTTCGGCTGGGAGGAGCGCGCGGCCGAGATCGTCACGGCCGACCGCGCCTCCGTCACCGACCTCGTCGCCAAGCACTTCGGCTCGGACGTCGTCCTCGAGCCCGCACCCGGGAGGAACACCTGATGACCGAGACACTCCACCACTGGGCCGGGGGCGCGGTCCTCAAGTCGGCCTCCGACCGGTTCGGTGACGTCACCGACCCGGCGACCGGCCGGGTGACCCGCCAGGTCGCCTTCGCCTCCGAGGACGAGGTGGCGGCGGTCATCGACGCCGCGGTCCGGGCCTTCCCGCTCTGGCGCGACACCTCGCTGACCAAGCGCACGCAGATCCTGTTCCGCTTCCGGGAGCTGCTCAACGCCCGGGCCGACGAGCTCGCGGCGCTGATCACCGCCGAGCACGGCAAGGTCCTCTCCGACGCGGCCGGCGAGGTGGCCCGCGGTCAGGAGGTCGTCGAGTTCGCGTGCGGGATGCCGCACCTGCTCAAGGGCTCGGCCACCGAGAGCGCGTCCACCGGCATCGACGTGCACTCGGTCCGCCAGCCGCTCGGGGTCGTCGGCATCATCAGCCCGTTCAACTTCCCGGCGATGGTGCCGATGTGGTTCTTCCCGATCGCGATCGCCGCGGGGAACACCGTCGTGCTCAAGCCCTCGGAGAAGGTGCCCTCGGCGGCGCTGTGGATGGCCGAGCTGTGGCGCGAGGCAGGATTGCCCGACGGGGTGTTCAACGTGCTCAACGGCGACAAGGTCGCCGTGGACGGGCTGCTGACGCACCCCGAGGTCCGCTCGATCAGCTTCGTGGGCTCCACGCCGATCGCGCGCTACGTCTACGAGACCGGCACCGCGCACGGCAAGCGGGTGCAGGCCCTCGGCGGGGCGAAGAACCACGCCGTCGTGCTGCCCGACGCCGACCTCGACCTGGCCGCCGACCAGGCGGTCAACGCGGGGTACGGCTCCGCCGGCGAGCGGTGCATGGCGATCTCCGCCGTGGTGGCCGTCGGCGGGATC
>CADCTH010000412.1 GCA_902805495.1 uncultured Actinomycetospora sp. | reverse complement strand
CTGTTCGCCCTGGCCGCCCGCCTCGAGGTCCTGCAGATCCTGCTGCGGGTGCACGTCCCGCAGGGGTCGCCGGCGCGGCGGGTCCTCCAGCTCTCCGGGTTCGAGGGCGTCGCGGCCCTCGAGGGCTGACCGCGCCTCTAGCCCTGCTCGGCCTTGCGCCGGACGGTGTCGAGCGTCTGCTCCATGCCCCGACGGTTCGCCGCGGGCACGTCCCAGGCGCGGGCGCGCCCGACGACGTTGGCGATCGGGCTGCGGCGGTCCTGCCAGAACTGCTCGACGCAGGTGCCCGACCCCTCGGGGGTCAGGCGGAAGCCCCACCGCGCCACCGACTGCCCGAGCAGCTCGACGTCCCAGCTGATCGCCCGCTGCGGCTCGTACTCGGCGATCGTGCCCTTCGTCGACCAGCGCATGGGGCCCTTGCGGTTGTGCCCCTTGAACTGCGCGCCCGGCGCCGGGCCGGTGGCGCCACCGAGCCAGTCGACGCGGTGGCACTCGGGCGAGATCGCCCCGATGCGCGCGGGGTCGCCGACGAGGTCCCACACCCGGTCCGGCGGGGCGTCGACGGTGCGGGTGACGACGATGTCGTCGGCCATGGGGCGTCCTCCGTTGCTGCGGATGATCTGGGAGCAGGCGCACGATAGGGGTCGGCGTGGGCGGCCGCTCGGCTACCGTGAACGATGCCGAGCGGTGGCACTCGCCGCTCCGCGCCCGTCCGCCCGCCGCAGCGTCGCGCCGGTCCCCACCTCGACCACACCGGGGGTTCCCGCCGTGACGCTCGAGCTCGACGACCTGCGCGTGCGCATCCTGGGTGAGTGCCGCTACGACTCGCCGTTCGCGGAGATGCTGGCCACCAAGCGCACCTCACCGCACTACGTGCACGAGGACGACCGCGTGCTCGTCGACGACACCGTGTCGGTGCTGCTCTCCCGCGGCGTGCCGATCGAGCAGCTGCCCAGCCTCGAGGCGGCCGGGCCGCGCCGGAAGATCTACTTCGACCCGGACGCGACCAGCGTCGGCATCGTGACCTGCGGCGGACTGTGCCCGGGTCTCAACGACGTCATCCGCGGCATCGTCCAGGAGCTCACCGAGCACTACCGCGTCGCGCACATCTACGGCTTCCGCAACGGCTACGCGGGCCTGACGTCCCAGCACCGCGAGCGGGTCGTCGAGCTCGACCTGCGCGCCGTCGCCGACATCAACAACGACGGCGGGACGATCCTCGGCAGCTCGCGCGGCGACCAGGACCCCGAGGAGATGGTCGACACCCTCGTCGACCTGGGCATCAAGGTGCTGTTCGTCGTCGGCGGCGACGGCAGCATGCGCGGTGCCATGGGCATCACCAAGGAGATCGACGCGCGCGGGCTCGACATCGCCGTCATCGGGGTGCCCAAGACGATCGACAACGACCTGCCCTACACCGACCAGAGCTTCGGCTTCCAGACGGCGTTCGCGCAGGCCACCGAGTTCATCGCGTCGGTGTTCATCGAGTCGCAGGCCGCCGAGAACGGCGTCGGCATCGTCAAGCTCATGGGCCGGCACTCGGGCTTCATCGCCTGCTACGCGGCCCTGTCGAACAACGACGCCGACTTCGTGCTCATCCCCGAGGTGCCCTTCGTCCTCGACGGCCCCGAGGGCGTGCTGCGCCGCGTCGAGGACCACGTGCGCCGCCACGGCCAGGTCGTCCTCGTGGTGGCCGAGGGCGCCGGGCAGGAGCTGCTCGAGCAGGAGGGCCAGACCACCGACGCGTCGGGCAACACCAAGCTCGGTGACATCGGCGTCTACCTCAAGGAGAAGCTCACCGAGCACCTGACGTCGGTGGGCCTCCCGCCGACCGTGCGCTACCTCGATCCGAGCTACGCCATCCGCAGCGTCCCGGCGAACGCCTACGACAGCGTCTACTGCGTGCGCCTCGCCCACGCTGCGGTGCACGCGGGGATGGCCGGGCGCACCGAGACCGTCGTCGTGCGCTGGCGGCGCCGGTTCGTGCACATCCCCATGGAGCTCATCACCGCCCACCGCAACCAGGTCGACCCCGACGGCGACCTGTGGATGTCGGTCATCGAGGCCACGGGCCAGCCGATGACGTTCGGGGCCTAGTTGACCTTGACGAGGTCCACGACGAACACGAGGTGCGCGTTCGCGGGGATCACCGGCGGCACGCCGCGGTCGCCGTAGCCCTGGTGCGGCGGGACGACGAGGATGCGCCGCCCGCCCTCGCGCATGCCGGAGATGCCGAGCTTGAAGCCGTCGATGACGCCGTTCAGCGGGAACTCGACGGGCGCGCCGCCGCGGGCCCACGAGGAGTCGAACTCGCCGCCGTCGGAGACCCGGATGCCCTGGTACTGGACCTGCACGGTGTCGCGGGGGCCGGCCTCGGCGCCGCCGCCGACCACGAGGTCGGTGATGTCGAGGTCGTTCGGCAGGGTGTCGGGGGTGACCGACGCGCCGGGCGCGCGGGTCAGGTCGTCGGTGTTGTCCACAGTGACCGCCATGACCCGACCCTACGGGCGTCCGGGAGCCGGCTCGGCAGGGCCTGCGGGGACGGCAGCGGCGAGCTCCTCGTCCTCCCGGGGGTCGTGGTCGCGGCCGATCGCGAGACCGACGGCCGAGAGCACGCAGGCCAGCGCGACGTAGCCGGCCGCGGCGGCCCAGCCGTAGCCCGCCTGCAGCGAGGTGAGCAGCACGGGCGCCAGCGCGCCACCGAGGACCCCGGCCAGCGTGTAGCCCAGCGAGGAGCCCGTGGAGCGCAGGCGCGGGGAGAACTGCTCGGTGATGAACGCGGCCTGCGGCCCGTACGCCGCGGCGTGCAGGACGAGGCCGACGACGACGCCGAGCACGAGCAGCCCGAACGAGCCCGAGTCGATCACCGGGAACAGCACGAACACCCACACCCCCGCGAGCACGACGGCGATCGTCGAGACCAGCCGGCGGTTGATCCGGTCGGACAGGGCGCCGAAGGCCGGGATGAGCCCGAGCTGCAGCGCCGAGCCCATGAGCACGGCCGCGAGCACCTGGGCGCGCTCGAAGCCGGCGGTGCGGGTGGCGTAGCTCAGGACGTAGACCGTCAGCAGCGAGTAGGCGACGTCGGGGCCGAGGCGGGAGAGGATCGCCGCGATCAGCCCGCGGGGCTGGGTGCGCAGCACCTCGCGGATCGGGGTCGCCGACGTCGAGCCGGAATCCTGCAGCGCGCGGAACACCGGGGTGTCCTCGAGCGTCAGCCGGATCCAGAGCCCGAACGCGACGAGCAGCGCCGAGAGCAGGAACGCCAGCCGCCAGCCCCACGACAGCAGCTGGTCCTGGGTCAGGGTGGCGGCGAGGATCGCGAAGACGACGTTGGCCAGCAGGTTGCCCGCGGGCGGGCCGATCTGCGCGGCCGAGGACCAGAAGCCGCGCCGGCGCGGGTCGCCGAATTCGCCGGAGAGCAGCACCGCGCTCCCCCACTCACCGCCGACCCCGACGCCCTGCGCGAGGCGCAGCAGCACGAGCACGATCGGCGCGGTGACCCCGATCGTCGCGTAGGTCGGCAGCAGGCCGATGAGGACGGTGGCGACGCCGATGAGCATCAGGGTGCTGACCAGCACCCGCTTGCGTCCCAGCGTGTCCCCGAGCCGCCCGAACACGAACCCGCCGATGGGCCGCGACACGTAGCCGACGGCGAAGGTGCCGAACGCGAGCAGCAGCCCGGTCAGCGGATCCGAGCCCGGGAAGAACAGCTGCGGGAACACCAGCGCCGACGCCGTGCCGTAGACGGCGAAGTCGTAGTACTCCAGCGACGTCCCCGACAACGACGCGACGAACGCCTTGCCCCTGGCTGCCATGGGAGTGAAGTTCCCGGCTGTGGCCGGGAATATCACTCACGAGGAGGAAGTCCGAGGACGGATCGGGCCTTCGCGCCGACGGTCTCCTTGACGCCGTTGGCGATGATCGACAGGGCGTCGCCGTCGTGCAGCTGCGAGCGGGCCGTATTGAGGGCCTGCTGCAGGGTCACGTGCGGGGGCACGAGCGGGATGTCCTTGTCGACCTTCGCGTCGACGAGGAACGGGCGGTCGGCGGCCAGCGCCCGGTCCCAGGTCTCGCCGATCGCCGCGCGGTCGGTCAGCGTCGCCCCGCCGAGCCCGAGCAGCGTCGCCCAGTCCGCGTAGGGCACGTCCGGGATGGCCTGGGACTGCGGGTCGGGCGCCTCGCCGAGCATCCCGCGGGTCTCCCACGAGACGTAGGACAGGTCGTCGTTGGACAGCACGAGCACGACGAAGCGCGGGTCGCTCCACCGCGGCCAGTAGCGCTGGACGGTGATGAGCTCGTTGACCCCGTTCATCTGCATCGCGCCGTCGCCGAGCAGGGCGACGACGGGACGGTCGGGGTGGGCGTTCTTGGCCGCGATCGCGTAGGGCATGCCGCCACCCATCGACAGCAGCGTCCCCGACAGCGAGCCGCGCTGGCCGGGGCGCAGTGTGAGGTCGCGGGCGTACCAGGACGTCGCGGTGCCGCAGTCGACGGCGACGAGCGCGTCGTCGGGCAGGCGGTCGGAGAGCTCGCGGACGACGAGCTCGGGGTTGAGCGACGTGGTGTGGGCGTGGGCCCGCTGGCGGGAGTAGTCCTCCCAGGAGCGGGTCCAGCGCTCGACGTGGGCGCGCCACGAGGTGTCGGAACGCGCCCGGAGCCGGGGCAGCAGCGCCGACAACGTGGCCGCGGCGTCGCCGGTCAGGTTGACCTCGGTCTCGTAGCGGATCCCGCAGCGCGAGCCGTCGATGTCGATCTGCACCGCGCGGGCCTGGCCGGGCGCCGGGAGGTACTCGGTGTACGGCATGGTCGAGCCGACGATCAGCAGCGTGTCGCACTCGCGCATGAGGTGCCACGAGGCCGTGGTGCCCAGCAGACCGATCGCGCCGGTGTTCCAGGGCGAGCGGTCGTCGATCACCCCCTTACCGAGCAGCGCCGTGGCCACCCCCGCGCCCAGCGCGTTCGCGACCTCGGTGAGCTCGGTCGAGGCGCCCAGCGCGCCCGCCCCCGCGAGGATCGCGACCTTCTCCCCCGCGTTCAGCACCTCCGCCGCGGCGTCCAGCGCGGCCTCCGGGGGCGCGCCGATCATCGACGAGGGCACCGCCGACGTGTGGTAGTAGCCGTGGGCGTCCGGCGGGTCGACGACGGCGTCCTTCTCCAGGACGTCCGACGGCAGGATGATCACCGAGACCGTGCGGTCGGCCAGGGCGCTGCGGCACGCGCGGTCGACGATGTGCCGCACCTGGCTGGGGTCCTTGACCTCGGCGAGGTAGCCCGCGACGTCGGAGAACAGCGCGCCGAGGTCGACCTCCTGGTAGTAGCCGCCACCCTGCGCGGTCTGGGCGGTGTGCCCGAGCAGCGCGACGACGGGCTGGTGGTCGAGCTTCGCGTCGTAGAGGCCGTTCAGGGCGTGGATCGCGCCCGGCCCGCCGGTGACCGCGCAGCAGCCGATGGCCGATCCGCCGTACTTCACGTCGGCGCAGGCCGCGAACGCGGCGGTCTCCTCGTGCCGCACCTGCACGAACTCGGTGTCGTCGCGCTCGGGCAGGGCGGTGAAGAACCCGCCGATGCCGTCGCCGGGATAGCCGTAGAAGCGGTGGACACCCCAGGCGGCGAGACGGTCGAGGACGTGCGCGGCGACGTTCTTGGGTGCACTCACGTCCCCGGGCTACCCACGTGAGCGATCCTCGGGCCCATGGCCCCCGAGATCGCTCACATGTCCAGCGGCGGGAGCGGGCGCAGCGGGGCGGAGAGCGGCTCGGGGGCGGTGCCGTCGGGGCCGAACGGCGAGCCGCCCAGCTCCTCGCGGTGGTGCGGCTCGAGCCAGACCGAGGGCTCGGGGCCCAGCGGGACGATCCGCGTCGGGTTGATCGACGTGTGCACCTGGTGGTAGTGCCGCTTGATGTGGTCGAAGTCGACCGTGTCCCCGAACCCGGGGGTCTGGTACAGGTCGCGGGCGTAGGGCCAGAGGTGCTCGAACTCCGCCAGCTTCTGCCGATTGCACTTGAAGTGGCCGTGGTAGACGGCGTCGAAGCGCGCCAGCGTGGTGAACAGCCGGATGTCGGCCTCGGTGATGTGGTCGCCGACCAGGTAGCGCTGGTTCGCCAGCCGCTCGTCGAGCTCGTCGAGGCGGGCGAACAGCGCCGTGTACGCGGTCTCGTAGGCGTTCTGGGTGGTCGCGAAGCCGGTCTTGTAGACGCCGTTGTTGACGTCGTGGAACACGCCCTCGTTGACCGCGTCGATCTCCTCCCGCAGCTCCGGCGGGTAGAGCGACGGGGCACCCACACGCTGGTACTTCGCCCACTCGATCCCGAGGTCGACGGTGATCTGGGGGTAGTCGTTGGTGACGAGCAGCCCCGTCGACTCCTCGACGATCGCGGGCACGCTCACGCCGTTCTCGGTGCCCTCCTCGGGGTCGCGGGCGAGGTAGGCCTCCTCGAGGTAGCGGTACCCGAGCACCGGGTCCTTCCCGTCCTCGTCGAGGGCGAACCGCCACGACCGCTCGTCCTGGAGCGGGTCGACGATCGCCATCGAGATCGAGTCCTCGAGCCCCATGAGCCGGCGCACGATGATCGAGCGGTGCGCCCACGGGCACGCCAGCGAGACGTAGAGGTGGTAGCGGCCGGGCTCGGCGGGCCACTGGGAGACGGAGCGGAGCGGAGCTCGACCCTCCTGCTGCGCGTCGCCGGTCGGCTCGGCGACGATCCGGTCCGTGAAGCGCGGTCCGCGCCGGCGGAACGAGCCACTGCTGTCGGTGGGGGTGCTCACGAGGACGTGGGTGCCCTCGGAGAGGCCCGCTGCAACGTGCCACCCGGGACGATCGGCACAGCTCGCAGCGCTCCGCCATCCGATCGTCCGGCGTCCTGACGACGTGACCGATGGGCACGCCCCGGATCGACGTCGTGGTGACCGGGCCCGTACGGGGCCCGCCTCCCCGAGGAGCACGCGATGTCCCGCACCGTGAGCGCCAACATCACCCTCTCCCTGGACGGCTACGCCGCCGGTCCGGGCGGGGACATGTCCTGGCTGATCGAGACCGCCCTCCACGAGCAGTGCGCGTCCGGCTTCGCCGGCTGGTACCGCGGCGTCGACACCGTCCTGCTCGGTCGGACGAACTACGAGGGCTTCCACGGCTACTGGCCCGCGATGGCCGACGACCCGGCCGCCGACGCGCGCAGCCGCGACTTCTCCCGCTGGTTCGACGCCGTCGAGAAGGTCGTGGTCTCCCGCACCCTGCAGGAGGCCACCTGGCAGAACAGCCGCGTGACCGACGATCTCGAGGGCACGGTCCGCGCGTTGCGCACGAAGGCCGGGCAGGGCATCGCCGTGATGTCCAGCGTCAGCGTCATCCGCGCGCTGCTCGCCGCGGACCTGCTCGACGAGCTCCGCGTCATCCGCGTGCCCGCGATCCTGGGCGAGGGGCTGCCGATGTTCCACGGCCCGCTGCCCCCCTCGACCTGGACGACGGAGTCGGTGGCGACGATCCCCACCGGCGCCACCGTCTCCACCCTGCGGCGCCGGTGAGGAGACCCGTCATGGCGAAGATCGTGCTGTACATGTTCATGTCCCTCGACGGGTTCATCGCCGGACCGGACGACGGCCCGGAGCAGGGGCTGGGGGTCGGCGGCGAGCGGCTGCACGACTTCCTCACGTTCGACGGCCCCGACGACGACCCCGACCACCCCTCGTCCGCCCGCTCCCACGACGAGGTCGGGGCCGCCGTCATGGCTGAGGCGATGACCACCGGTGCGGTGCTCACCGGGCGGCGGACCTTCGAGTTCGCCGGGCAGTGGGGCGGCGACCACCACGACGGCGTCCCGATCGTCGTCCTCACCCGCTCCGCGCCCGCGGAGCCCCCGCTGGGCCACGCCCGCTACGTCACCGACGTCCGCGAGGCCGCGGCGCAGGCCAGGGCCGCCGCCGGCGGCCGGGACGTCCTGCTCCACGGGGCCGAGGCGGCCCGGGCCTGCCTGCGGGCCGGGGTGCTCGACGAGATGGCGCTGTCGGTGGTGCCGGTGCTGCTCGGGGCGGGACGTCGCCTCTTCGACGACATGCCCCCCGAGCTGGTCGAGCTCGAGCTGGTCCGCGCCCTCGACGGACCCGGGATGGTCCACCTGCGCTACCGCGTCCTGCCCGCGAGCGCGTCGGCGGGTGAGTCCTGATGGCCCTGCGACTCGACATGACCGTCTCCCTCGACGGCTATGTCACCGGCCCGGACGACAGCCCGGACGATCCCCTGGGCGTCGGCGGGTTCCGCCTGTTCGACTGGCTCGACCGTCGCCTCGACCCCGGCCCGGCCGGCCAGGTGTACGCCGAGGCGATGGCCACCCGCGCCGTGCTCTCCGGCCGCCGGACCTACGAGCACGCGGGGCGATGGGGCGGCGACCACCACGACGGCGTCCCGATCGTCGTGCTGACCCACGCGGCGCCCGACGACCCGCCGCCGGGCAGCGTCGAGTACGCGACCGATCCCCGCGAGGCCGCGGCCCGGGCCCGTGCGGCGGTCGGCGAGGGCGACGTGGTCGTGATGGGGGCGGGCGCGGGGCAGGCCCTGCTGCGCATCGGCGAGCTCGACGAGATCGAGCTGCACGTCGTGCCGGTCCTGCTCGGGCAGGGGCGGCGGCTCTTCGGTGACCTCCCGGGCCACGTCGAGCTCGAGCTCGTGCGCCGGCTGGACAGTCCGGCGACCGAGGACCTCCACCGCCGCGCCACGCACCTGCGCTACCGGGTGCGGCGAGCTGTCGATTCCGGTGCGGCGGCCGCGACGTCATGATGAGGGCCCCGCCACGGGGCCCCGGGAGTCCGAGGAGACGACGATGGGCCAGTACCTGATCCTGATCTACACCGACGAGGCGTCCTGGGCCGCGATCGGCGAGGAGGAGGCCGGCGCGGTCACGGCCGCGCACGAGCGGTTCGGGCAGCAGCACGGCGCGGTGCTCCGCGGCGGCGGGTGGCTGCACCCGACCGCCACCGCCACGACGCTGCGCCGCCCCGACGGCCGGGAGCGCGACGACCTCGCGTCCGGCGAGGACGCGCTGGTCACCGACGGCCCGTTCGTCGAGACCAAGGAGGCCCTGGGCGGCTACTACCTGATCGAGGTGCCCGACCTGGACACCGCGCTGCGGGTCGCCCGCGACGTCCCGGAGCCCTTCGGCGGCGTCGAGGTCCGCCCGCTGCGCCCGTCGGTGCAGGAGTACCAGGGGTCGTGACCGACCCCGCCGGGGCCGTCGCCGACGCGCACCGTCGCGAGTGGGCCGCCGTGCTCGCCGCGACGGTGCGCGTCACGCGCGACCTGGACCTCGCCGAGGAGTGCGTCCAGGAGGCGTACGCGCAGGCCCTGGAGGCGTGGCGTGACGGTGTCCCCGCGCGCCCCGGCGCCTGGCTGACCACGGCGGCGCGGCGCCGGGCCCTCGACGCCCACCGGCGGGCCGAGGTCGCGCAGCGGGCACTGCCCCTGCTGGTCGTCGACGAGGTCGCCCCCGAGCCGTGGAGCGCCCCGCCCGACGACGTCCTCGCGCTCCTGTTCACCTGCTGCCACCCCGCGCTGACGGCCGAGGCCCGGGTCGCGCTGACGCTGCGCCTGCTCGGCGGTCTCTCGACCCCCGAGATCGCGCGGGCGTTCCTCGTCACCGAGCCCACCATGGCCGCCCGGCTCACCCGCGCGAAGAAGAAGATCGCCGCCGCCGGGGTGCCGTTCCGGGTGCCCGGACCCGACGAGCTGCCGCGGCGGCTCGGCGGGGTGCTCGCCGTCGTGCACCTCGTGCTCGCCACCGGCCACACCGCCCCGACCGGCGCGGCGCTCGTGCGCGACGACCTGCTCGACCGCGCCCACGACCTCGCCCGCCTGCTGCGCTCGCGCTTCCCCGACGACGCGGGCGTCGCCGGGCTGCTCGCGCTGGTCCTGCTCACCGACGCCCGCCGGACCACGCGGGTCGACGCCCACGGCGGCCTCGTCCTGCTCGCGGACCAGGACCGGACGCGGTGGGACGTGAGGATGATCGACGAGGGGCGGGCACTGGTGCGTGACGCGCTCACCGCACGCCCGCTGAGCCGGTACGCGGTGCTCGCC
This sequence comes from uncultured Actinomycetospora sp., assembly GCA_902805495.1. Taxonomy (GTDB): domain Bacteria; phylum Actinomycetota; class Actinomycetes; order Mycobacteriales; family Pseudonocardiaceae; genus Actinomycetospora. Next base: position 3,887 of record CADCTH010000412.1, on the reverse strand, counting down.
GCGGTCGCGGCCGTCCACGCGGACGCGCCGAGCCTCGAGGACACCGACTGGCCCGAGATCGTCGGGCTCTACGACGTCGTCCTCGCCCGCTGGCCCTCGCCGGTGGTGGCGCTCAACCGGGCGGTGGCGGTGGGGTTCGCCGACGGCCCCGACGCCGGCCTCGCGGCGCTCGACGTGCTCGCCGGCGAGCCCCGCCTCGCCGGGTACGGCTACCTCGCCGCCGCCCGCGGGGAGCTGCTGCGCCGCGCCGGCCGGCTCCGCGAGGCCCGGGAGGCGATCGAGGAGGCGGTGCTGCTGACCGCCAACGACGTCGAGCGCGAGCTGCTGGCGGGGCGCCTGGCCGCGCTCGGGTGAGAGCATCGCCGGGTGACCAAGGGCGTCCAGGACCTCATGGTCGCGGTGGAGCGCACCCGCGACGCGTTCGTCGCGGCGGTGCGGGGTGGTGACCTCGAGCGCGCGATGGCGCTGGTCACCGACGACGTCGCACTGACGACGCTGCCGGTGGGCAGCGGGGCGCGCGGGGCCGACGAGCTGCGCCGCCACCTCGCCGACGACGTCCTCCCCCACCGTCCCGCCGACCTCGCGACGCGCCGGGTCTCGCGCACCGGGGACCGTTGGCGCGTGGTCGACGAGGAGCTCGTGGCGTTCACCCACGACCGCGAGCTGCCGTGGCTGCTGCCCGGCGTCGCGCCGACCGGGCGGTACGTCGAGGTGCTCGCCATCTCGCTGGTGACGGTGCGCAAGCAGCGGGTCGCCGAGCACCGGACGCTCTGGGACCACCACGGCCTGCTCGCGCAGCTGGGGTGAGACGCGCCCGCCCGGGGGTGTCGCGCGCGCCGATCGGGGGCACAATCGGGCGGCGTCCCCACCGTCGCGGACCCATGACACGGGCACGTCGACACGGAGGCCACCGATGAGCGAGAACGGACAGCGGACCGCGCGGGCCGACCGCATCTCCGCCGAGGGCACGGTCTCCTCCGAGTCCGAGCACTCCGCGCTGCGCGCCGACATCCGGCGGCTCTCGACGCTGCTCGGGCGCACGGTCGCCGCGCAGCACGGCGACGACGTGCTCGACCTCGTCGAGCAGGTCCGTCACCTCGTGCGGCAGGCGCCGGAGCGCGGCGACACCGAGATCCGCGACCTGCTCTCCGAGCTCGACCCCGGCACCGCGGCGATCCTCGGCCGGGCGTTCGCCACGTACTTCCACCTGGCGAACCTCGCCGACCAGTTGCACCGGGCCCGCGAGCGCGGCGCCGTGCACGACGAGGGCCGCGGCCCGCTGCACGTCCTGGCCGACCGCCTGGTCACCGACGCCGACCCCGACGAGCTCTCCACCGCGCTGGCGCGCCTCGAGCTCAAGCCCGTGTTCACCGCGCACCCGACCGAGGCGCAGCGCCAGTCGGTGCTGGGCAAGCTCCGCTCGATCGCCGCGATCCTCGGCGACGACCTCCCGGACGACGTGGCCGAGACCCGCCTGCACCGGTTCGTCGACCTCATCTGGCAGACCGACGAGATCCGCCCCGAGCGCCCGACCGTGCTCGACGAGGCGCGCTCGGTGGCCTACTACCTCGAGCAGCTCGGGCGCCACGCCGTGCCCGAGGTGCTCACCGAGCTCGACGAGCAGCTCGCCCGCGTCGGGCTGCACCTGCCCGAGGGCTCACGCCCGCTCGTGCTCGGCTGCTGGGTGGGCGGCGACCGCGACGGCAACCCCAACGTGACCGCCGAGCTGACGCTCGAGGCGATGCGGATCTACGGCGAGCGCGGGGTGCGCATCCAGGTCGACCTGCTCGAGGACCTCGTCCAGGAGCTGTCCGTCTCGACCAAGCTGGTCGGTGTCAGCGAGGACCTGCGCCGCAGCCTCGCCCGCGACCGCCGCGCGCTGCCCGAGGTCTACGACCGGTTCGTGCGCCTCAACGCCGAGGAGCCCTACCGGCTGAAGTGCTCCTACGTCCACGCGCGGCTGGAGAACACCCGCCGCCGTTACGTCGAGGGCACCCCGCACCGCCCGGGCCGCGACTACCTCGGCGCCGAGGAGTACCTGCGCGACCTCGAGGTCATGGACGCCTCGCTGCGCAGCCACCAGGGCGAGCGGATCGCCGACGGGGGCCTGCGCGACGTCATGCGCTGCGCCAACGCCGTCGGGCTGCACCTGGCGAGCGTCGACGTCCGCGAGCACACGAACTTCCACCACACCGCGCTCGCCGCGCTCTTCGACCGCGTCGGGGACCTCGAGACGCCCTACGGCGAGCTCGACCACGCCGGGCGCGCGGAGGTGCTGTCGAAGGAGCTCGCGGGGCGCCGGGCGCTGACCCCACGCCGCCACTGGGAGCACATCGGCAATTCAATGGAGCACGCCGATAGGGACTCCTTCAGGGAGACACTCCAGGTCTTCGACTGCATCCGCACCGTGCAGGAGACCTACGGCGAGGACGCCCTGCACACCTACGTCATCTCCATGGCGCAGAACGTCGACGACATCCTCGCCGTCGCGGTGCTCGCCCGGGAGGCGGGGCTGGTGGAGATCACGGGGGGCGAGGGCGGCACCGTCGAGGCCGTCGCGGCGCTGGACATCGTCCCGCTGTTCGAGACCGCGACCGAGCTGAAGATCTCCGGCGACCTGCTCGACGGGATGCTGTCGGACCCGTCGTACCGCGCGCTGGTCGCGGCCCGGGGCGACGTCCAGGAGATGATGCTGGGCTACTCCGACTCCAACAAGGGCGCCGGGCTGACCACGTCGCAGTGGTCGATCCACCAGGCCCAGCGCCAGCTGCGCGACGTCGCGGCCAAGCACGGGGTGCGGCTGCGGCTGTTCCACGGCCGGGGCGGCTCGGTCGGGCGCGGGGGCGGGCCCGCGGGCGAGGCGATCGCCGCCCAGCCGCACGGCGTCGTCGACGCGTGCATGAAGGTCACCGAGCAGGGCGAGGTCATCTCCGACAAGTACTCGCTGCCCACCCTCGCCGAGGACAACCTCGAGATCATGCTCGCGGCGGTGCTCGAGGCGACGCTGATGCACCAGACCTCGCGGGTGGAGGCGGCGACGCTCAAGCGGTGGGACGAGGCGATGGACGTCATCTCCGACGCCGCGCAGGAGGCCTACACGAAGCTCATCGAGCACGAGGGCCTGCCGAACTTCTTCACCCAGGCCACCCCGGTCGACGAGCTCTCGATGCTCAACGTCGGCTCGCGTCCCGGCAAGCGCCCCGGCGCGGGCGGGCAGACGTCGCTGGACGACCTGCGCGCCATCCCCTGGGTGTTCGGCTGGACCCAGACCCGCATGATCGTGCCGGGCTGGTTCGGGCTGGGCAGCGGTCTCGCCGCGGCGCACGCGGCCGGCTACTCCGACGTCCTCGACGAGATGCGCGACTGGGCGTTCTTCGCCAACCTCATCTCCAACGTCGAGATGACGCTGGCCAAGACCGACCTGCGCATCGCCGGCTCCTACGTCTCCGAGCTCGTCGACCCCGAGCTGCAGGAGGTCTTCGAGATCATCAAGGACGAGCACCGGGTCACCGAGCGCGAGGTCCTCAAGCTCACGCCCGGCCAGGAGCTGCTCGGCGGCAACCCGCTGCTGCGCCGCACCCTCGACATCCGCGAGGGCTACCTCGAGCCCCTGCACCACCTGCAGATCCACGCGCTGGCGCAGCGCCGCGCCGTCGACGACCCGGACCCCGACCTGCAGCGCGCCCTGCTGCTGACGGTCAACGGCATCTCGGCGGGCATGCGCAACACGGGCTAGAGGGTGTCGTCGGCGAGCACCGCCTCGCACACCCCGGCCAGCACGAGCGCGGCGTCGCGCACCCCGCGCGAGGAGGCGGGGTGCGCGGCGCGGGCGCGGCAGACGGCGAGCTCGTCCTGCGCGGCGCGCCGGACCTCGGCGGTGGGTGCGT
>CADCTH010000411.1 GCA_902805495.1 uncultured Actinomycetospora sp. | reverse complement strand
GCGGGGTGACCGGTGTCGTCGACGCGCTGCTGATCCAGGGCCGCCGGCACCCCGACGCGCCGATGCCGGGGCGCACGCACCTGCAGCACGCCCAGCCGGTGCTGCTCGCCCACCACCTCGGCGCGCACGCCCAGGCCCTGCTGCGCGACGTCGACCGCTGCCGCGACCTCGACCGGCGGCTGTCGTACTCGCCGTACGGGTCGGGCGCGCTGGCCGGGACGTCGCTGGGCCTGGACCCGGCCGCGGTGGCCCGGGACCTCGGGTTCACCGACGCCGTCGACAACTCGATCGACGGCACGGCGTCGCGCGACCTCGCCGCCGAGGGCGCGTTCGTGCTCGCGATGATCGCGGTGGACCTCTCGCGGATCGCCGAGGAGGTGATCCTCTGGGCCACCGCGGAGTTCGGGTACGTGACGCTCGCCGACGCCTGGTCGACCGGGTCGTCGATCATGCCGCAGAAGAAGAACCCCGACGTCGCGGAGCTCGCGCGCGGCAAGGCCGGGCGGCTGGTCGGCAACCTCGCCGGGCTGATGACGACGCTCAAGGCCCTCCCGCTCGCGTACAACCGCGACCTGCAGGAGGACAAGGAGCCGCTGTTCGACTCGGCGGCCCAGCTCGCGATGGTGCTCCCGGCGATGGCGGGCATGATCAAGACGCTGGAGTTCCACACCGACCGCCTCGCCGAGCTCGCGCCCGCCGGCTTCGCGCTGGCCACCGACCTCGCCGAGTGGCTGGTGCGCCAGGGCGTCCCGTTCCGCCGGGCCCACGCGGCCGCGGGCGCCTGCGTCCGCGCGGCCGAGGCCCGCGGGGTGGGGCTCGACGAGCTCACCGACGACGAGCTGGCCGCCTGCGACCCGGCCCTGACCCCGGACGTGCGCGGCGTGCTCACGGTCGCGGGCTCGATCGCGTCCCGCGACGCCCACGGCGGCACGGCCCCGAAGCGGGTCTCCGAGCAGCTCGACCGCATCGCCGGCGCCGCCCTCGAGGCGCACGCCTGGTCCGGCCGCCCGGTCGCCCGCCGCTGAGCCCGGAGTGTCAGCGAAGTGGCGTCGCAGACGTTGAGTGTCCGTATCGGTACTTCGATCACCCGGTGACGGCGTCCCGAGCCTGGCGTCGTGCGTCCGTCCGGGCGGTGGTCGGTGTGCCGGGCGGCCGAGCGCGGCGGGCGTCGATAGCGTGGCGCGACGTGGGGACGAGGCGGCGTGGCCGGTGGGTGGTCGTCCTCGCCCTGCTCGCGGCCCTGAGCGCCTGTGCCGGCGGCCCCGCCCCGGCGCCCGCCCCCACGTCGCCGCCCCCCACACCGGCGGCCCCGTCGTCCGACGCGATCGGGCCCCACGGCCCGACCGTCCCCGAGGACCCGGTGGCCCTGGCGCGCACGATCGAGACCGCGCAGGCCATCGTCGCCGAGCCCGAGCGGCCGCCCGCCGAGGTCGCCGCCGCCGCCCGGACCGCCCAGGTCGCGTACGAGGAGCTCGCCTTCCACCCCGACCGCCTCGCCCCGGTCCTCGCCGCCCTGCCGCCCGGTCCGGCCGACGTCACGAACCGGATCGCCACCGCCGGCCGCGAGCTCCTCGCGATGGCCCGCGGCGTCCCCGGTGACGAGCTGCCCGCCTGGCGGATCGTCGAGCCGCTCCCGCCCGACCGGCTCCGCGCGCTCTACGCCGAGGCCCAGGGACGCTTCGCCGTGCCGTGGCACGTCCTCGCCGCGGTCAACCTCGTCGAGACGCGCATGGGCCGCATCGCGTCGAACTCCGAGGCCGGGGCGCGCGGGCCGATGCAGTTCATGCCCGCCACCTGGGCGAGCTACGGGCTGGGCGGGGACATCGACGACCCGCGCGACGCCATCCTCGGCGCGGCCAACTACCTGCGCGCCAACGGCGGCGACACCGAGGCGGGCCTGGACCGGGCGCTCAAGCGCTACAACAACGACGTCCGCTACGTCCGCGCCGTTCGCGCCTACGCGGGACTGATGCAGGCCGACGAGCGGGCCTTCCTCGGCTTCCACGCCTGGGAGGTGTACTTCCGCACGACCTCCGGCCGCGTGCACCTGCCCGTCGGCTACGACGAGCCCGAGGCGATCCTGGCCGTCGACTTCCTCGCCCGGACCTCCCCGCGCTGAGCGGCCACCCCGACGGGCAGGATCGCCCGCGATGACGTCCCTGCTCCCCGCCGACGCCCTGCGCGACGACGTGCTCGCCGCGGCCCGGCGCCTCCTGGGCACCGAGCTCGTCGCCGACACCGCCGACGGCGAGGTCCGCGTCCGGGTCGTCGAGGTCGAGGCCTACCGCGGCGCCGACGACCCGGGCTCGCACTGCTACCGCGGCCGGACGCCCCGCAACGCCGTGATGTGGGGACCGGCGGGCCACCTCTACGTCTACTTCACCTACGGCATGCACTTCTGCGCCAACGTCGTCTGCCTCACCGACGGCGTGGCCGGCGCCGTCCTGCTGCGGGCGGGGGAGGTGCTCTCCGACCGCGGGATGGCGCACGCACGGCGCCCCACCGCGCGGGGCCGCGACGCCGAGCTCGCCCGCGGACCGGCGCGGCTGTGCACGCTGCTCGGGCTGACGCGCGAGCACAACGACGCCGACCTGCTCGACCCCACCTCCCCGGTGCGCCTCGAGACCGGTGAGCCGGTGCCCGACGCGGACGTCCGCACCGGCCCGCGCGTCGGCGTCGCGGCCGGCCAGCAGCGCCCCTGGCGGTTCTGGGTGGCGGGCTCCCCGGCCGTCACGCCGTACAAGGCCGGGCGCGCCCGGGCCGACGGGCCGGACTGGTGAGCGCGTTCGGCAGACTGGGGCCGTGACCGCACCGACCGGGGGCCCGCACATCCTCGACGACCTCGCCTGGCGGGGCCTCATCGCCCAGAGCACCGACCTCGACGCGCTGCGCCGCGACCTCGACGCCGGGACGGTCACGCTGTACTCCGGCATCGACCCCACCGCGCCGAGCGCGCACATCGGGCACCTGCTGCAGTGGTTGACGCTCGCGCGCTTCCAGCGGGCCGGGCACCGCCCCATCGCGCTGGTGGGCGGGGCGACGGGCCTGATCGGCGACCCCAAGCCGACCTCGGAGCGCACCCTCAACGACCGCGACGTCGTCGCCGGCTGGGTCGACAAGCTGGGCGCCCAGCTGCGCCCGTTCCTCGACTTCGACGGGGCGAACGGGGCCCTGCTGGTCAACAACCTCGACTGGACCGAGGGCCTGTCGGCGCTGGACTTCCTGCGCGACGTCGGCAAGCACTTCCGCGTCGGGCGGATGCTGGCCAAGGAGGCCGTGAGCCGGCGCATGGAGTCCGACGAGGGCATCAGCTACGCCGAGTTCTCCTACCAGCTGCTGCAGTCCTACGACTTCCTCGAGCTCTACCGGCGCTACGGCTGCACGCTCCAGACCGGAGGCAGCGACCAGTGGGGCAACCTCACCGCCGGCACGGACCTCGTCCACCGCGTGGAGGGACGGTCGCTGCACGCGCTGGGGACCCCGTTGATCACGAAGGCCGACGGCACCAAGTTCGGCAAGACCGAGAGCGGCACGGTGTGGCTCGACCGCGAGCTGACCAGCCCGTACGCCTTCTACCAGTTCTGGATCCAGGCCGAGGACGCGATGGTCGGCACGTACCTGCGCGCCTTCACGTGGCTGTCCCACGACGAGATCGCCGAGCTCGAGCGCCTGACCGCGGAGAAGCCCCAGGCCCGGGAGGGGCAACGGGCCCTGGCCCGGGAGGTGACGGCGCTGGTGCACGGCGAGGACGAGGTCGCCCGCGCCGAAGCCGCCAGCCGCGCGCTCTTCGGACGGGGGGAGCTGGCGGCACTCGACGCCGCCACCCTCGCCGCCGCGGTCGCCGAGATCCCGTCCTTCACCGCGACGCGGTCGGAGAACCCGACCATCGTCGACCTCCTCGTCGGCAGCGGCCTCGCGTCCAGCCGGGGTGCGGCCCGGCGCACGGTGGCCGAGGGCGGGGCCTACGTGAACAACACCAAGATCGAGACCGAGGACTGGGCGCCCGCCGACGCGGACCTGCTGCACGGGCGCTGGCTCGTCGTGCGCCGCGGCAAGCGCAACGCGGCCGGCGTCGAGCTCGCCGGCACCTGACGGGGTTCCGCCGTCGCCGGGCCGGGCACCTTCCGTGACCAGCGCCGACGCGGTGATCCACCCCCCGCGTGGGGGCAGGTTTCGAGCGTGTGTAGAGTTCTGGTCGTCGCGAGGTCAGGGGTTGTCCCCGGGCTC
>CADCTH010000410.1 GCA_902805495.1 uncultured Actinomycetospora sp. | reverse complement strand
GCGCAGGTCGCCCTCGATCGGGCGGCGCGAGCGGTAGAGCACGAAGCGCTCGGCCTTGCCGGTCAGCCAGTCGTCGCCCGACGCGCGGAAGGTCACGACGCTGCGCCCGGCCGTGCGCTGCACGCGCAGGTCGCGCACGGCGGCCGGCGGCCGGGTGTCCTCGCCGTGAAGGCCGGTGTTGCGGTCGTTCTGGTGCCAGTGCCACGCCTGGTCGTTGGCGGTCGCGCGGCCCGGCGTGCGCCAGACGCGCAGCAGCCCCTCGCGCAGGCCGATCGCCACCTCGACCTTCCCGTCGCCGTCGAGGTCGCCGACGGCGGGGGTGAAGAGCGTCCAGCCGCCGGTCCACTTCGGCCAGCCGGGCACCGGCTTGCCGGTCACGCCGTCGAACGCGTGCAGCGCCGCGGAGTCGGTGCCGAGCACCGTGTCGGGCCTGCCGTCGCCGGACACGTCGGCGATCGCCGGCGCGACGATGGCCGCGAGGCCCTGGATCGGCTGCACCTGCTCGGCGCGCGAGCGGCCGGTCTCGGGATCCCACGCGGTCAGGGCGTGGCGAACGCGCGTGCCCAGGCCGGGCATCGTCGCCACGCCGGTGGCGATGTCGACGACCCCGGTCGCGGCCTGGACGGCGGTGATGCCCGGCCCGCCGCCGACCCGCCCGACCGACGGGCTGGCCGAGAAGTGCACGACCGGCGACGGCGGGTTCGCCGGGCCGTCGGCGGGCAGCGTGGCGAGCTGCTCGGGCGTCGTGCCGCGTGAGCGCAGGTCGATCGTCTGCGAGCCGAACAGGCCTGGGTTGGCGACCAGCTTGGGCCGGCCGTCCTGCAGGTAGGCCGCGGGCGTCTGGACGCCCTCGGTGATGAAGTCCTGCGCCGTGCCGTAGCCCTGCGCGGAGGCGGGCAGCGTCACCGGGAAGCCGGGCAGCAGCGCACCGCCCTCGCGCCGGGTGCCGCGCGAGGAGAACGCGCTGACGAAGCCGTAGACCGGCGACTTCTCGGGCCCGAACGCGGTGTCCTGCAGCGCCACGACGACGTCGGGTCGCCCGTCGCCGTCCACGTCGACGATGGTCGGCGTGGTGGCGACCTTCGCGTCGCGGGCGTAGGTGATCGTGCCCGGCGGCTTCTGCGCCTCCTTGGGGATCTCGGTGCTGACCGGCCAGCCCGGCTGCAGCTTGCCGTCGGCGCGCCACGCGTACACGCGGCCGTCCCAGCCGCCGATGACGATCTCCAGCGCGCGGTCGCCGTCGAGGTCGGCGAGCGCCGCGCCGCCGAAGTTGCCCGTCGACGGGTTGCGCACGAACGGCGTGTCGGGGACCGGGACCGCCTGGCGGGCGAACGCGCGGTCGGTCTGGACCGGGAAGCCGCGCTTGCGCCTGCCGCGGGCGTCCCAGACGTACACGGTGCCGTCCAGGCCCGTGACGACCACGTCGACGCCGCCGTCGTGGTCGAGGTCGCCGATCGCGGGCGGCGAGGCGACCGGCTCGCGCATCGGCTTCACCGCGCCGGACTCAAAGCCGCGCGACCCGAGGTAGTTGCCCTCGTACGCCGGATCGACGCCGCGCGCGAGGTTGGTGCGCACGGGCCATCCGGGGACCCGCGTGCCGTCGGGGCGCAGCGCCTGCACCGTGCCGTCCGAGGTGGCGACGATCACGTCGAGCTCGCCGCGGCCCTCCAGGTCGGCCAGCGCCGGGGACGCCTCGGCCGAGGCGCCGAGGTCGGTCTGCAGCGCCTGGATCTCGTCGTCGTCGTGGCGCACGGCGATCACGCGCCGGTCCAGGCCGACCCGCCCGTCGTTGTCGACGACCCGCACGCGGATCGTCACGTCGTAGCGCTCGATCGACAGGCGGTCGGCGGTCGGCGCCTCGTAGCGGCCGGCCCAGAACGAGCGCGGCAGGCTCGCGGGGTCGAACCTCCCGCGCGCGGTCTCCGGCGCCGTGCCGGCGCCGCCGGCGATCGGGCGGAAGTCGCCGTCGCGCGGCTCGGGCCCCGGGGCGATCTGGATCTCCCAGCGGTAGCCCGACGAGCGCTTGGCCGCGACCGCGGCGGTGATGTCGACCGGGCCCGACCGCGTCGGGTTGAACTCGTCGTACCAGTCCGGCGTGCGGATGTCCGCCGTCGGCGGGATCGCCCCGTCGCGCACGGCCTCCATCGCCGTGGCCACGTTCGGCCGCCCGTAGCCGTACTGGATGTTGAACTCCCGGTCGCCGGCGCCCTGGAAGCAGGTCGGGCATGGGAGCGGCCCGATGAAGCTCGCGGTCGAGCGCACGACCTGCAGCACCTCGTTGGCGTCCAGCGGCCGGCCGAACTGCAGGCCGGCGGAGTGGACCATCGCCGCGACGCCGGCCTGGATCGGCGTGGACTGCGACGTCGACCCGTCGTCGGAGGCGACCGAGAACAGCGAGTGCGGCCCGTACGAGGTGACCGACGAGCGCGACCGGAACGTCGTCGTCGCGACGTCGTTGGGCTGCGAGCGCCCGCCGCGGTTGGACTGGTCGGCGACGACCCCGTTGCCGGGCCACACCCGCGCGAAGCGCATGCCGTCCTGGTGGTCGGCCGACTCGAAGTCGTTGGACGCCCACACGATCACGGCGCCGTTGTCGTGCGCGTAGTCGATCGCCTCCTGCATGGCCGGCGACTGCCCGGGGCTCGCGACGACGAGGCAGAGCACCTTGGCGCCGGCGTCGACCGCGTAGACGATCCCCTCGGCGATGCGGTCCGGGCGGTCGATCGCCTCGTCGCCGAGCTTGACCGACAGGAAGCGGCAGTTCGGGCACATGCCCGCGCCGAACTTGCCGTTGTCGGCCTCGCCGGCGATGACGCGCTGCTCGCCGTTGGCGTGCTCGTAGGCGCTCTGGTCGGTCTGCGGGTCGTTCGTGTCGCGGTGGAAGTTCCAGCCCGAGATGTCGTCGGCGTAGCCATTGGCGTCGTCGTCGCGCCCGTCGGAGAAGGCGACGATGAGGTCCTCGGGCGTGATGCCGCCGGCGCTCTCGGCGTGCAGCAGCGGCTTCTTGATGCGCGGGTCGTCCTTGAAGTCCAGCGCGGTGAAGACGCCGTCGTCGTCGCAGTCGTCCTTGCCGCACGAGGGCGTCGGCAGCTCAGCGGCGTTGAGGAACGCCTGGCGGCGCAGGTCCTGCGCGCTCGGCCGGCGCCAGTTCACGCCGCCTTCCATGTAGGCGACCACGACGTCCTTGGAGCCGCGGCCGAACTGCAGGCCGGCGGAGTGGACCATGGCCGCGACGCCCGCCTGGATCGGCGTCGACTGCGACGTCGATCCGTCGTCCGAGGCG
>CADCTH010000409.1 GCA_902805495.1 uncultured Actinomycetospora sp. | reverse complement strand
GCCGTCCGGGCGCCCGAACCGGAGGACCCGGACGACGACCTGGCCGACGAGGCGCTCGTGGCGGGCTGGGTGATCGCGCCCAACGACTCCTCGGACGACGCGCTCCCACCGGACGCGCTCCCACCGGACGCGCTCCCACCGGACGCGCTCCCGCCGGACGCGCCGTCCCCGGACGACGCGGAGTCGTCGGCCGACGCGGTCTCCGCGTCCTCGCCGTCCTCCTCCTCGTCGTCGTCCTCGTCGGCCTCGGCCTCGGCCTCGGCGCCGCCGGACTTCTTCGTCGACCAGGACAGCTCGAGCTCCAGCTCGATCTCGTCCCCGTCGATCTCGACGTCGATCTCCACCTCGATCTCGTCGGAGAGCGGCAGCGTGAGCGTGGGCCCGGACAGCGACAGCTCGGCCGAGCCACCCTCGCGGATGGCGTCGGCGAGGTCGGCCAGCCGGTCGGCCACCTCCTCGCGCGACAGCGTCACCTCGTGCTCGACCTTGATCTCCGCCATCTCGGCGCTCCCTTCCCGGGCGCCGCCTCGGTGGGGCGCCGTGTCCACCGACAGCCTCCGGGATCGCGGCGCCGGGCGACATCCCCCGGGTGTCCGTTTCAGGGCCGGTTCGTCGCCAGGAAGTCGAGCACCTCGCGGGTGACGCGCTCCGGGTCGTCCTCCATGAGGAAGTGGCCCGTACCGGGCACGACGACGAGCTCGGCGTGCGGGATGTCGGCGGCGAGGCGTTGCGCGTAGCTCGTGGGCTGCCACCGGTCCTGCTCGCCCCAGAGGATGCGCACCGGCACCGCGATCTCGCCGAGCCGCCCGGTGATCTCCTCGGTGTACCGCGAGTCGTAGTGCCGCACCTGGTGCTCGAAGAACGACGCCCGTCCCAGCGCCGTGCGGTGCGGGGCGAGGTAGGCGGCGAGCTCGTCGCCCTGCATCCGCGCCGGGTCGGCGACGGTCATCGCCAGCTGGCGGCCGAGCATCTCCTCGAAGTCCTCGGTGGGCATGGCCGCGTAGCTCTCGAGCCGCGTGCGGATGATCTCCTGCCAAGTCTCCGACGGCCACGAGTCGTAGCTGACCGTGTCGATGAGCATCAATCGCCGCACCCGCTCGGGGTGCATGACGGCGATCCGCTGGCCGATCGCGCCGCCGATGTCGTGGGTGATCAGGCTGGGCCGCTCGATCCCGAGCGCGTCGAGCAGCCCGACGAGCAGCTCCGTCTGCGCGCCGACCGACGTGTCGCGGTCGAGCGGGCGCTCCGACGCGCCGTAGCCCAGCAGGTCGTAGGTGATGACGCGGTGCCCCGCGGCCTCGATCGCCGGCACGACGTGGCGCCACTCGTGGGAGTACGAGGGCGTCCCGTGCACGAAGACGACGGGGTCGCCCTCCCCGCGGTCGCGGTACGCCAGCCGCACGCCGTCCACGAGGACGTGCCGGTCGAGGTCCATGGTGCTCCTCCTCAATGGGTAGACTAGTCTGTCTACCATGGCGGGACGAGGTTCGGCACGCGCGAGACTGATGGCGGCCGCGGCGGCGCGTTTCTACGCCGGGGGCGTGACGGCGACGGGCATCGACGTCATCACCGCCGACGCCGGCGTCGCGAAGATGAGCCTGTACAACAACTTCTCCTCGAAGGCCGACCTGGTGGCGGCCTACCTCGAGCAGCGCCAGGAGGAGTTCCGCGCGCTGCACCGCCGGCGCGTCGAGGCCCTGCCCGCCGACGCGGGCCCGGGCGCGCGGGCGCTCGCCGTCTTCGACGCCTACGTCGAGCACGCCGAGGCGGTGGAGGAGTTCCGCGGCTGCGGGCTGCTCAACGTCGCCGGCGAGCTGCCCACCGGCGACCCGGGGCGCGAGGCGGTGGCGCGGGACAAGGCGGAGGTCGAGCAGATGCTGCGCGACGCCCTCGCGCCCCTGACCACGGCCGACGAGCTCGCCGAGCACCTGTCTCTCCTGCTCGAGGGCGCCATGGCGCGCGCCGGGCTGTAGGGCGACACCGCCCGGCTGCACCGAGCCCGCCGGCACGCGGCCGACCTGCTCGAGATGTCGGCCCGGTAGCGCGCCGGCCCCGTTCGTCGTCGACGACCGGGTCCCGCTCAGGCGGCCACGTTGAACGTGCTCGCGAAGCGGCCAAGGAGGTCGCTGTGGCCGCGCAGCACCTCGACCACGCCGGTCGCGATCGCGCGGTCCGGGGCGAGCTCGCCGGAGAGGAGCCGGTGGATGCCCCGGCCCGTGGCGAAGGCCAGGTCGACCGGTCCGTCCTCGCGCCCCACGTCGAGGGCGGGGCCGTCCACCCGGATGCGCAGCTCCGCGGAGTCCAGGCGCGCCGCGTAGGCGGTCGCCGGGAGGCTCGCCGCCACCTCCGGGCGGAACGCGCTGCGCAGATCCATGGTCATCGACTCCGGGGTGATGATCTGCTCCTCGCGGGGATCGCCCATCGCCTTGAAGCCCCAGGCGCCGAGCGCGAGCACGACGGGCTCGAGCTCGCGGCCGTAGGGCGTCAGCTCGTAGACGACGACGCGCGAGCGTGGTGCCCGGCGGAGGATGCCGGCCGCCTGCAGCTCCTTGAGCCGCGCCGCCAGGATGTTGCTCGGGATGCGGGGCAGACCCGCGGCGAGCTCGCCGTAGCGGCGCGGCCCGACCAGCAGGTCGCGGACGATGAGCAGGGCCCAGCGCTCACCCACGAGCTCCATCGCCCGCGTGATGCCGGAGAACTGCCCGTACTCGCGAGGGGCCACCGGCCTCAGGCCTGCTGGGACGTGACGGCCTCGGGGCCCTGCTCGGCGGCGACCGGGTCCATCCAGCCGAACTCGAGCACGTTGCCGTCGGGATCGGTGAGCTGGCGCTGGTACATGAAGCCGTAGTCCGAGGCGGCTCGCGCCTCCGAGCCGCCCGCGGCGAGACCGTCGGCGACGGCCGCGTCGACCGCCTCCCGGCTGTCGAGGAAGAGCGCGATCGCCACCGACGGGTTCACGGCCGGGTCGCCGATCGGCAGGTCGGTGAAGGTCTGGAAGAAGTCGCGCACCAGGAGCATGAAGTAGTTGTGGCCGTCCTCGACGACGACGCAGGCCGCGTTGTGGTCGGAGAAGACCGGATTGATGGTGAACCCGACCGCTGTGTAGAAGGCCTTCGCGCGGTCCAGGTCGGTCACCGGCAGGTTGACGAACATCTGGGGCATGGGGGCTCCCTCTAACGAGGTCCGGCGCGTCCGGACGGCGCCGACACTTGCGAAAAACAAGTGCGGCGTCAAGGCCGCGAGCCACCTCCGACCGACGGTCGGCGCGTCCGGGCGAGGTTGGCGACGAGCTCCTCCCGGGTCTGGTGCTGGAGGGCGTCCCACGCGGGCTGGCCGGGCGCGCTGCGCCAGGCCTCGCTCAGCGGGCTGTTGTCGACGGTGTCGAACCCGAACCGGTCGAACAGGTACGTCACGAGGTGCACGGCCTCGGGGTGGTTGCTCGAGGTCGGCAGCGCGAGTCGGCCGGGTGTGCCGGACGGTTTCCCCGCCGTGGTGATGCGGTGGGACTGGATGTGGGTGAACGCCTGGACGACCTTCGATCCCGGGAGCTGCTCCTGGCGCAGCTCGTAGACGGTCTTCTCACCGGAGTCGATGGCCGGCATGTGACCGTCGCGCCAGATCATGTAGTTGTTCGTGTCCAGAACGATCTGGCCCGTCAGCTCCGCCACGGGCAAGTCGTTGGCGATCTTCAGGGGCACCGCGACGACGACGAAGTCCCCGGCAGCCGCGGCGCCGGCCGCCGTGGCGGCGCGCGCCGGCTGGCCGAGCTCGTCGACGAGCCCCGCCAGGGTCTCGGGTCCGCGCGAGTTGGCGATGACGACCTCATCGCCGTGCGCGATCGCCGCGCG
>CADCTH010000408.1 GCA_902805495.1 uncultured Actinomycetospora sp. | reverse complement strand
CACGGCGGCGTGCAGGCGGCGGATGCAGTGCACGATCTCGCCGCGCACGTAGACCACGCAGAAGTGCGCGCGGATCGCGTACGCGGTGATGATGCAGCCCTCGATGAGCGAGTGCGGGTCGGCCATCATCAGCGGGGTGTCCTTGCAGGTCCCCGGCTCGCCCTCGTCGGCGTTGATGACGAGGTACTTGGGCTTGGCGGCGGGGCCCGTGGGCTCCTCCCCCGGCTTGGCCTGCGGGATGAAGCTCCACTTCATGCCCGTCGGGAAGCCGGCGCCGCCGCGCCCGCGCAGTCCGGCGTCCTTGACGAGCGCGACGAGGTCGTCGGGCGCGGTGTCGAGCGCGGTGCGCAGAGCGGTGTAGCCGCCGAGCTCGGTGTAGTGGCGCAGCGTCCAGGACTCGGGGCCGAGCCAGTGCTTGGTGAGGACCGGCGTGAGCGGGTCGGTCATGCGTTCGCTCCCTCATTGCCTGGTCGAGCTCCGCTGCGCTCCGTCTCCCGGTCGGGGACGGGCGGCGCGGTCCAGCCGCGCTCCTCGGCGAGGCGCGCGCCGCGCAGGCTCTCCTCGGCCGCGGACGGTCCCGCGACGGCCTCGAGGCCGCCGACCGCCGGGTCGTCGAAGAAGCCGGCGAGCAGCAGCTCCACCGAGCGGAAGTCGGTCAGCGGAGCACCGCGCGTCGGGTGCGGCTTCTCGCCCCGCTGCAGGGCCTCGATGATCTCGACCGCCGACGCGACGGTCTGGTTGTCGAAGAACTCGTAGTCGACGGTGAGCACCGGGGCGAGGTCGCAGGCGGCCAGGCACTCGGCGTGCTCGACCGTCGCGGTGCCGTCGGCACTGGTCTGCTCGTGGCCGATCCCGCCGAGGCGTTCCCGCACCGCGGCGTAGATGTCGTCGCCGCCCAGCGCCGCGCACAGCGTGTTGGTGCAGACGCTGACGAGGTGCCGGCCGACCGGCTCGCGCTTGTACATCGTGTAGAAGGTCGCGACCGCCGAGACCTCGGCCGTCGTGATCTCCAGGACCTCGGCGCAGAACGCGATGCCGGCGCGGGACACGTGCCCCTCGACGTGCTGGACGAGGTGCAGCAGCGGCAGCAGCGCCGACCGCGCCTGCGGGTAGCGCAGCACGATCGCCGCCGCCCGGTCGCGGACGCCGTCGAAGACCGTGGTGTCGACCGTGGAGAGCGCGGCGAGCGCGGCGACGGTGCCGCCCGCCTCGTCGATGGCGTGCTCGGGCTCGACCGGCGGGGCCAGCGGCGGCGCCTCCGGCGGGAGCGGGCTCATCGGTCGCATCCCCCCATCACGGGATCGACGCTGGCCAGCGCGGCGATGACGTCCGAGACCATCCCGCCCTCCGACATCGCCGGCGCCGCCTGCAGGTTGACGAAGCTCGGGTCGCGGAAGTGCACGCGCAGCGGGCGGGTGCCGCCGTCGGACACCAGGTGCGCGCCCATCTCGCCGCGGGGCGACTCGATCGGCACGTACGCCTGGCCCGGCGGCACCTTGAAGCCCTCGGTGACCAGCTTGAAGTGGTGGATCAGCGACTCCATCGACTGACCCATGATCTTGCGGACGTGCTCGAGGGAGTTGCCCATGCCGTCCGCGCCGATCGACAGCCGCGCGGGCCACGCGATCTTGGGGTCCTCGACCATGACCGGGCCCGGCTCGAGACGGTCGAGCGCCTGCTCGATGATCTTGAGCGACTCGCTCATCTCCTCCACCCGCAGCAGGTAGCGGGCGAAGCTGTCGGCGGCGGTGTCGGTGGGGACCTCGAAGTCGTAGTGCTCGTAGCCCAGGTACGGGTCGACCTGGCGCAGGTCCCAGGCGAGCCCGGCCGAGCGCAGGATCGGGCCGGTGACGCCGAGGGCGAGGCAGCCGTCGAGGGGCAGGTAGCCCACGCCCTCGAGGCGCTGGCGCCAGATGCGGTTGCCGGTGAGCAGCTTGTGGAAGCCGGGCAGCCGCTCGCGCATGACCTTGACGAACGCCCGGATGCGGTCCTCGTGGCCGGTCGGCAGGTCCTGCACGACGCCGCCGGGGCGGATGAACGCGTGGTTCATGCGCAGGCCGGTGAGGAACTCGAGCAGGTGCAGGACCTCCTCGCGCTCGCGGAAGCCGTTGGTCATGCCGGTGAGCGCGCCGAGCTCCATGCCGCCGGTGGCCAGCGCGACGAGGTGCGAGCCGATCCGGTTGATCTCCATGAGGAGCACGCGGATCGTCTCGGCGCGCTGGGGCACCTCGATGCCGAGCAGGCGCTCGGTGGAGAGGCAGTAGGCGGTCTCGTTGAACAGCGGCGCCAGGTAGTCCATGCGCGTCACGAAGGTGACGCCCTGGGTCCAGGTGCGGTACTCGCAGTTCTTCTCGATGCCGGTGTGCAGGTAGCCGATCACCAGGCGCGCGTCGGTGACGGTCTCGCCGGAGAGCTCGAGCACGAGGCGCAGCACGCCGTGGGTCGACGGGTGCTGCGGACCCATGTTGATGACGATGCGCTCGTCGCCCGCGGTCTGGTCGATCATCTCGTCCCAGTCGCCGCCGGTGACCGTGTAGACGGTGCCCTCGGTGGTCTCGCGACTGGACGCGGCATAGGGATCCGTGGTGGTCACGTGTACGCCCTCCGCTGGTCGGGCGGCGGGATCTCCGCGTCGTGGTACTCCACGGGGATGCCGCCGAGCGGGTAGCTCTTGCGCTGCGGGTGGCCGTTCCAGTCGTCCGGCATGAGGATCCGGGTCAGGCTCGGGTGGCCGTCGAAGACGATCCCGAACATGTCCCAGGTCTCCCGCTCGTGCCAGTCGGCCGTCGGGAACACCTCGACCAGCGACGGGCAGCGCGCATCGGTGACCTCGAGGGCGACCTCGAGGCGCAGGCGCCGCCGGTAGGTCATCGACAGCAGGTGCGTGACGACGTGCAGCTGCTGCGGCACGCCGTCGCCGTAGTCGACACCCGAGACCCCGGAGCAGAACTCGAAGCGCAGCGCCGGGTCGTCGCGCAGGGTGCGGGCCAGGCGCACGAGGTGCTCCCGGTCGACGTACCAGGTCATCTCGCCGCGGTCGACGGTCACCTGCTGCACGCAGACGTCGAAGGGAGCGCCGCCGGCTCCCTCGTCATCGGCCAGCGCCGCAGTGGTCTCGTCGACGACCTCGTCGAACCAGCCCCCGAAGGGACGCTCCGACGGGGCGGGCGCGTAGGCCGGCAGGCGCAGCCCGCCGAAGCCCGAGGTGTCGCCCGAGCCGCCGATGCCGAACATGCCCTCGCGCGCGCGACCGGCCACGGCGCCGCTGACGTCGGGGCGGCGGATCTCCTGCGGGCCGAACGCGACGGCACCGGCCGAGGACGCGTTGGACGCGCCCGTCGGCCCGCTCGCGCCGCCCGCGCCGGTGCCCGGCGTCTCCGGCGTGGTCCTCGGCTTCTCGTCCTCACCAGACATGCTCGGCCTGCACCTCCCCGGACTTCTTCGTCTTGCCGTACTTCACCGAGGAGGGCAGCAGCTCGAGCTTCTCGCCCTGCGCGCGGCGCTCCGCGGCGAGCTCGGCGCGCACCGGCCCGAGCGGCTCCTGTTGGATCTTCTGGTGGAGCTTGAGGATCGCGTCGATGAGCATCTCCGGGCGCGGCGGGCAGCCCGGCAGGTACATGTCGACGGGCACGACGTGGTCGACGCCCTGCACCACCGCGTAGTTGTTGAACATCCCGCCCGACGAGGCGCAGACGCCCATGGCCAGCACCCAGCGGGGCTCGGCCATCTGGTCGTAGATCTGGCGCAGGACCGGGGCCATCTTGTTGGTGACGCGGCCCGCGACGATCATCAGGTCGGCCTGGCGGGGGCTCGGGCGGAACACCTCCATGCCGAAACGACCGAGGTCGTAGCGGGGGGCGCCCGAGGTCATCATCTCGATCGCGCAGCAGGCGAGCCCGAAGGTGGCCGGCCACAGCGATGCCTTGCGGGTCCAGTTGACCAGGCTCTCGACGCTGGCCAGCACGATCCCGTTCGGGAGCTTCTCTTCCAGTCCCATGTCTAGCTCCAGTCCAGCCCGCCGCGGCGCCACACGTAGGCGTAGGCGAAGGCGACGGTGGCGACGAACAGCACGATCTCGACGAGGCCGAACAACCCGAGCGCATCGATGTTCACGGCGAACGGGTAGAGGAAGACCATCTCGATGTCGAAGAGGATGAAGAGCATCGCGGTGAGGTAGTAGGCCACCGGGATGCGGCCGCCGCCCGCGACGGGCTGCGGCGTCGGCTCGATGCCGCACTCGTAGGAGTCGAGCTTCGCGCGGTTGTACCGGTGCGGCCCGATGAACGGCGCGGCCGTGACGGAGAACAGGCCGAACGCGGCCGCGAGCACGAACATGACGATGAGCGGGACGTAGGGGTCCAGCATCGTCGTCTCCTTCCTCCCGGGGCTGCGCGTCGGGGGATCGCGTGGTGGTGGTGCGGTCCCACGAGCGGGGACACGCGGTGGATCACGCCGGACGGGCCGGATCGACCCTAATGAGGCCGGACGGGCCGACCCCTGATCAGGGCGCCCTAACCCGGCAGGTCAGACGGCTCAGGCCGCCACGGGGCCCTCCTTCCGCGGGGCCCTCGCACCCGTCCGCCGGGCACCGTCGGGAAGCGGCGGCACCAGCCGGAGCGCGAGGTCGAGCGCGCGGTCGCCCGCGCTGCCGTCGCGGCCGTCGCTCAGACCGGCGAACAGCTTGAGCGCGGCGCCCATGAGCCGCTGGCGCGGCATGCCGAGGCGCAGCGCGTGGTGCATGAAGCGGGGGCGGCCCAGCGCGCCGGCGGCCCGGTTGCCGACGCGGTACCAGCGCCCGAGCTCGTGGCGGACCGCGGCCGGGTAGCCGGCGAGCGCCCGCTCGCGGCTGGCGCCCTCGGGCCGCGCCATGGCCTGCACGACGCACTCGGCGGCCAGCGCCGCGGACTGCATGGCGTAGGCGATGCCCTCCCCGTTGAACGGGTTGACCATGCCGCCCGCGTCACCGACGAGCACCAGCCCGTCGCGGTAGATCGGGGTGCGGCTCAGGCCCATGGGCAGGGCCGCGCCGCCGATCGGGCCGGTCGCGTTCTCCTCGCGCAGGCCCACCTCGCCGGGCAGGCCCTCGAGCCAGGACCGCAGCAGCGCGCGGTAGTCGCGCTTGTCGCCCTGCCGCGTGGCGAGCACGCCGAGCCCGACGTTGGCGGTGCCGTCGCCCATGCCGAACACCCAGCCGTAGCCGCCGTGCAGGTCCGGCCCGACGCCGGGGCCGTCGAGGAGACCGAGGTGGGTCTCGAGGTAGGCGTCGTCGTGGCGCGGGCTCGTGTAGTAGCGGCGCACCGCGACGCCCATCGGCCGGTCGTCGCGCTTGCCGATGCCGACCGACAGCGCGGTGCGCGCGCCGACGCCGTCGCAGGCCACGACGAGGGGGGCGCGGTAGGTCACCGGGGCGCGCTCGGGACCGCGGCGGGCCTCGACGCCGGTGACACGTCCGGTGCGCTCGTCGACGGTGGCGCCGGAGACCGAGACGCCCTCCTCGACGCGCGCGCCGGCGGCCCGCGCGTGGTCGGCGAGCATCTGGTCGAAGTCGCGGCGGGGTCGCACGAGGCCGTAGCCGGGGAAGCTGGTCAGCTCGGGCCAGTCGAGCTCGAGGCTGTGCCCGCCACCGATGACGCGCAGGCCGCGCTGGTGGCGCCAGCCGGCCTCCTCGCGGGTGTCGACGCCGAGGTCGACGAGCTGCTTCACGCCGCGCGGGGTGAGCCCGTCGCCGCACACCTTCTCGCGCGGGAACGTCGCCTTCTCGAGCACGAGGAGGTCCAGGCCCGCCCGCGCCAGGTACGTCGCGACCGTGGAGCCCGACGGGCCCGCGCCCACGACCACGACGTCGGCGTCGGTGTCGGGGCTGCGGCGCGCTCCGGTGGTGGCGGACACGGCGGACGGCTCCTTGTGAAAGCGTTCACTAGCTCGGCAGAGGGGAGTCTAGGAGCCGTGGGGCGTGATCGCCCACTCAGGGCGGTTTGGATTCGCCGGCGAGCGGTCAGACGGAGAGGTTCAGGCCGGACGCGTGGCCGTGTGCAGGGCGACGATGCCGCCCGAGAGGTCGCGCCAGGCCACCGAGCGCCAGCCGGCGCCCGCGATCCGCTCGGCGAGCGCGGCCTGGTCGGGCCAGGCGCGGATCGACTCGGCGAGGTAGACGTACGCGTCGGGGTTCGAGCTCACCGCACGGGCCACGCGGGGCAGCGCGCGCATGAGGTAGTCGGTGTAGACGCGGCGGAACGGCGCCCAGGTGGGCTGCGAGAACTCGCAGACCGCGAGCGTGCCGCCGGGACGGGTGACGCGGGCGAACTCCGCGAGCGCCGCGTCGACGTCGACGGTGTTGCGCAGCCCGAAGGAGATGACCACCGCGTCGACGCTCGCGTCGGGCAACGGCAGGTGCAGCGCGTCGGCGGCGACGAACGGGACCGGGCTCGCGCCGAGCCGGGACACGAGCCGCGAGCGTCCCGTGCGCAGCATGCCCAGCGAGAAGTCGGTGGCCAGGCAGCGGGCGCCGGTGCGGGCGAGCTCGACGGTGGAGACGCCGGTGCCGGCGGCGACGTCGAGCACCGTGTCGCCCGGCCCGACCGCGAGGGCCGCGCGCGTGGCGCGGCGCCAGCGCACGTCCTGGGCGAAGGACAGCACGGTGTTGGTGAGGTCGTAGCGCGCGGCGACCCCGTCGAACATCCGGGCGACGGCGGCGGGGTCGCGGTCGAGCTGCGCGCGGGTGCCGCTCATCGCTGCGCCGACCCCGCCATCTCGGGCTCGTCGACGGTGGTGTCGGCGCCGGCCGGGGCGTCCGCGCCGGCGGCGTCCCGACGGCGGCGGCGCGCGCGGGCGAGCAGCCACGCCATCGGCCCCAGCACCGTCCAGAGCCCGAGCAGCCCGAGCGCGACGGGCACGAGGCCCTGGGTCCACGTGCGCCCCGCGACGCGGACGAGCTCGGGGTCGGTGCGGTCGTACTCGACCCGCACGAGCT
>CADCTH010000407.1 GCA_902805495.1 uncultured Actinomycetospora sp. | reverse complement strand
CGCTCCCGGACCCGGTCGAGCGCCTCCCGCTCGACCGGCCCGACAGCACCACCTTCGCTCATGTGTTCGAAGATAGAGCAGACCCCCGACAACGCCGCCCCAGCAGCGACAACCAGTCGCAAGGCCGTCCAGCTAGGCCGTTCGAGCATCCCTGCCCGAACGCCGTAACGCCGCGTGACGAAGCCGCGAGATCTCTCCGAGCCGCGTCCCGCCACGGGCCGCGCCTTCTCGGGGGAGACCACCATGACGCAGCAGTACGTGCCGCCGCCCGCCCACCAGCCGTACTACCCGCCTCCGATGCCGCAGCGGTCCAACGGGGTGGCCACGGGTGGCTTCGTGGTCGCCCTGTGCGGGGCGGTGCTCTCCCTCGTCCCGCTGCTCGGCATCGTGTCCTGGATCATCTGCCCCATCGGGCTCGTGCTGTCCGTCGTCGGTCTGGTGAAGGCGCGTGAGCTGGGCGGCCGCGGCCTGTCGGTCGCGGGCGTCGTCCTCGGCGCGATCGGCCTCTTGGTCTGCCTGCTGTGGCTGATCGGTTTCGCTGCGGCGACCTCGCCGACGAACGGCTCGAGCTCGTACAGCTCGCCCAGCTACTACTCCTCCGCGCCCACGTGGTCAGCGCAGACCACGCCCACGACCCGGACGATGCCGTCGGTGACCGGGCCCTTCCAGGCGGGCACCTACCTGGTCGGCGAGGAACTCACCGCCGGCACGTACCGGACCGATGGCTCCGGCGGCTCCTGCTACTGGGAGCGCCTGACGAACACCTCCGGAGAGTTCGAGGCGATCATCACCAACGACATCGTCACGGGGCCCTCCACCATGACGGTCTCGGCGAGCGACGGCGCGGTCCGCTTCTCCGGCGACTGCACCTGGACCCGTCGCTGACGCCAGGCCCCGCGGCCCCGGTCCCTCAGCCCGCCGCCACGCCCGCCGGCACGGGGGGCGAGGGGAAGCCGCCGACCGCCTGCTCGAAGGCGTGGGCGACGCGCAGGCACGTGGCGTCGTCGAAACGCCGGCCGACGATCATCATCCCGACCGGCAGGCCGTCGACGGGCGCGCTGGGCACCGAGGTCGCCGGGTGGCCCGTGACGTCGGTGGGCGCGGTGTTGACGATCATCTCCAGCGCGCGGGCGATGCCCTCGGCGACCGGCGTCCCCTCCCCCACCAGCGGGGTCGGCAGAATCGGCACGGTCGGCATGACCAGCACGTCGTACTGGGCGAGCGCCGCGTCGTAGGCCGCGCGGGCGGCGGGCACGAGGTTGCGGGCCATCGCGTAGTACCGGCCGTGCTCCTGGCCCAGCGCGTGGCGCCCGGCCATCGTCACCATCTTGACGACGTCGGAGAACTGGTGGCTGCGCTCGGCGCGCATCCGGCCGTAGTGGGCGATGAGGTCGGGGTCGTAGAGCCCCTCCCAGTTCATCCCGTAGCCGTTGCCCTCGATCATCTGCGCGACGACGCCGTCGGTGGCCACCACCGTCCACACGTCGAAGGCGTGCCGGTGCCACGGCACCGACACCTCGTCGACGCCGAGGCCCGCGCCCGCGAGCACGTCCAGCGCGGACCGGACGCTGGCGTCGACCCCGGGCACCGACAGGCCCTCGTGCCCGAAGCCCTCGGTGACGACCCCGACGCGCAGGCCCTCGGCGCTGCGCGCGATCTCGGCGAGGTAGTCGACCGGCGCGATCGTGTCGGGCTGACGCGGGTCGAGACCATCGGGACCGGCGAGGAGCCCGAGCGTCAGGGCCGTGTCGGCGACCGTGCGCGCCATGGGACCGAGGTGGTCGATCGTCTGCTCGATGGGGAAGGCGCCGGTGTAGGGCACGAGACCGTGGGTGGGCTTGTGGCCGACGATCCCGCTCATGGCCGCGGGCATCCGCACGGACCCGCCCTGGTCGCCGCCGGTCGCGAGGTCCACCTCGCCGGCCGCGAGCAGCGCCGCGCTGCCGCTGGACGAGCCGCCGGTGGTGCGCGTCGGGTCCCAGGGGTTGCGCACGGGACCGGTGTGCGAGGTGTGGCTCGCCCCGGAGAAGCAGAGGTCCTCGCACACCGCCTTGCCGGTGATCGTGGCGCCGGCCTCGAGCAGCCGCGTGACGACCGTGGCGTCGCGCGCCGGCACGTACCCGTCGACGAGCCGCGAACCGTTGGCCATCGGCACCCCGGCGACCGCGGTGTTGTCCTTGATCGCGACCGTGCGCCCGGCGAGCGGCCCCTCGGGCGCACCCTCGATGTGGCAGCGCGCGTACCAGGCGCCCCAGCGGTTCTCGCCCTCCGCGGGCCAGGACCACTCGCGCTGCGGGGCGACGGGCGCCTGCGCCGCCCACAGCTCCTCGACGCGGTCGTAGGCCCCGAACGAGCCCTCCACCAGCGGGGCGAAGGTCGCGAGCTCCGCCTCGTCCAGGCCGAGACGGTCGCGCTCGGCCAGGGCGGCGAGCTGCTCGGGGGTGGGTGGCGTGACGGGCACGGGTGTCTCCTCACGGACCGCTGGGGGTGAACGGGCGGCACCACAGTAGGGACCGGCGGGCAGTCCGGGGGTCACGAGCGCGTGACGAACCGCCGGAGCAGGGGCCCGGTGGGGCGCTCGACGGGTGGGGTCGCGCATCGGTCACCGCGTCCTCACAGCATCCCGGCGACGTGCTGGGTCTCGTTGACCGAGCTCACCCGCCGCGTCCCCGAGCGCGAGACGAGCACCCGCGAGACCGAGGTGTGGTGCAGCGGGAACGTCAGCGGGCGCTCCAGGCCGAGCACGACGGACAGGTAGGTGTTGACGACGCCCGCGTGGCAGACGACGACCGCGGTCGCCCGCGGCTCCTGTCGCGCAGCCACCGCGTCGAGCGCGTCGACCACACGGGTGGTGAACGCCGGCCCGTCGACGTAGGACGGGAAGCGCCCGGCCTTGATGCTCTG
>CADCTH010000406.1 GCA_902805495.1 uncultured Actinomycetospora sp. | reverse complement strand
CGGCCGGCGGCATCAACCTCGCCGGCCAGACCTACACGGTCGGCGGCAAGGAGTTCGCCGAGCAGATCGTGCTCTGCAAGATGACCATCTCCGCCCTCCAGTCGGTGGGCGCCACGGTCAACGACCGCTGCAACATCACGGGCACCGCGTCGACGCGTGCCGCCCTCACCGGCGGCCAGATCGACATGTACTGGGAGTACACCGGCACCGGGTGGATCACCCACCTGAAGAACACCTCGCCGATCCCGGAGTCGCAGGCCCAGTACGTGGCCACCCGTGACGCCGACCTGACGCAGAACCAGATCGTGTGGCTGCCGCCGTCGCCGTTCAACAACACCTACGGCATCGCGGTGACCAACGCGTTCGCGCAGCAGAACAACCTGCGCACGCTCACCGACTGGGGCAACTTCGTCAACAGCGGCAACCCGGCCGCCACCACCTGCGTCGAGGCCGAGTTCGCCGGCCGTGACGACGGTCTGGCCGGGCTGTTCCGGACGTACGGGGTCACCAACCCGCCGTCCGGCCCGCCCGGGCTGAACACGCTGGACACGGGGGCCATCTACCAGGCCACCGCCAACGGCAACCCGTGCAACTTCGGCGAGGTGTTCACCACCGACGGCCGCATCCCCGGCCTGAACCTGGTGACGCTGCAGGACGACCGGAACTACTTCCCGAAGTACAACGCGTCGCCGACCATCCGCAAGGAGGTCTTCGACCGGAACCCGAGCGTGCAGCGGGTGTTCGACGCGATCACCCCGCGTCTGACCGACCCGGTGATGCTCGACCTCAACGGCCAGGTGTCCTCGCAGGGCCAGGACCCGGGCCAGGTGGCCACGCGTTGGCTGCAGCAGCAGGGATTCATCGGCGGCCAGTGAGCCGCTGACGGTGTGACCGACGGCGACGGCCGGCCGGGATCCGAGGATCCCGGTCGGCCGTCGTCGTTCCCGGCACCCGGTAGTACACGATCGAACGACATCGGAAGGCCCGGCGCCCCGTGATCCGAGACCGGCTCCCCGTCTCCCTGGCCCTCGCGCTGATCACCGCGTTGCTCCTGACCCTGTCCGGGTGCGGGGACGGTGACCGGCTCACGCCGCCCGGCAGCCTGGCCCGCGACCTCGACCTCACCGGCACGACGCTCACGGTGGGCGGCAAGGAGTTCGCCGAGCAGATCGTGCTCTGCAAGATGACCATCGCCCTGCTCCAGTCGACCGGGGCGACGGTGATCGACCGGTGCGACACGAAGGGCTCCGCCAACGTGCGGGCGGCCCTGACCTCGGGCCAGATCGACATGTACTGGGAGTACACGGGCACGGCCTGGCGGACCTACCTCAGCCAGCAGTCGACGCTGGCCGACCCCACCGTGCTCTACGACGCGGTCAAGGCCGCCGACGTGGGCAACCAGGTCACCTGGTTCGACCCCACCCCGTTCAACAACACCTACGCGATCGGCGTGCGCACCGACACCGCGCAGCGCCTGCGCATCCGCACGATCAGCGACTTCGCCGCGCTCGTGCGCACCGGCTCGCCCGAGGCGACGCTCTGCGTGGACCAGGAGTTCACCGGGCGCGAGGACGGCCTGCTGGGCCTGCTCGAGACCTACGACATCGCGCTGGGCGACCAGGCGCTCGACACCCGCGAGATCGACGAAATCTACGCGGCGCTCGCCGCCGCGAACCCCTGCACGTTCGGCGAGGTGTTCGCCACCGACGGGCGGATCAACCCGCTGCGGCTCTCCACCCTCGTCGACGACCGCGGGTACTTCCTGCCCTACAACGCGGCGCTGACCGCCCGCAGCGACGTCGTCGCCCGCGCGCCGCGCCTCGCGCTGCTGGGCCGCGCGCTCGCCCCGACGCTCACCGAGCCCGTGATGCGCCTGCTCAACGAGCGCGTGTCCGCGGGCGGGCGGAACCCCGACGAGGTCGCCCGGTCGTTCCTGCGGGAGCAGGGGCTCATCGGGTAGGTGCCCGCGGGCGCGCGGTGGCGCCCCCGGAGAATCCCGGTCGTGCGTGGGTGCTCGCTGATGACGGCCGTGGTCGTGGGGACCGCGCTGCTGCTGAGCGCCTGCGGGTCCCCGCCGCCGCGCCCGGCGCCGGTCGCCGACCTGCACGGCGCGCGCTACGTCGTCGCCGGCGGTCCCACCGACCAGCTCGTGATGCTGTGCCACCTCGCGGTCGCCGTCGTCCAGGCCGCGGGCGCCGAGGCCGTCGAGCAGTGCGGCAAGCTCGGCGCGGTCGACGTCCGCCTCCCCGCGCGCAGCACGGTCGACCTCGGCTGGGCCTACGTCGGGCGGGCCGACCGCGACCTCGACGGGGGGCCCGACCAGCCCGCACCCTTCGCCGCGATCGCCGCCGCGGACGCCGCGCAGGGCGTCACCTGGCTCGCGCCGACCGCCTTCGCCGACACCGACGCCCTCGTGGTCGGCGGTCCCGTCGCCGCCGGCGGGGTGCGCACGGTCTCCGACCTCGCGGCGCGGCCGGGCGCGGTGCTGTGCGCGCCGCCGGGGGCGGCCGGG
>CADCTH010000405.1 GCA_902805495.1 uncultured Actinomycetospora sp. | reverse complement strand
CGGTGCGGCGAGGGCGGCGGTGCCCGGCGTCGAGGACCACTCCGTCGGGGGCGGGTAGCGCGTCACGCGCGGCGCGGGGCGGCGAAGGCCCGGCGGGGGTCGCGCAGCAGCGCGGCGGTCTCGTGGCGGCGCGCCCAGGCGACGACGGCGACGAGCACGAGCACGATCGCCGGCGCGAGGATCATCGAGACCCCGAGCGTGGCGGCGGTGATGCCGACGGCGCCGATCATCAGGGCCACGAACGCGGTGGCGGCGAGGCCGGCGATCCGCGGGACGAGCAGGCCGACCGCGCCGAGCAGCTCGAGCACGCCGATCGTCACCGTCAGGCCGGTACCGATGCCCATCTCGGTGAACCCGGCGACGACCGTGGCCTCGAGGGTGACCTTGCCGAGCCCCGACGCGACGTACACGAGGGCGAGCAGCACCTGCAGGGCCAGCAGCGCCCAGCGGCGCGCGCGGGACCGGGTCGTCGTGGCGGTGGGGGCGGTGGTCGCGGTCATGGTGCTCATCTCCTCGGTTGTCCAACCTCTTGGTTGAGTATCAGAGCAGGACCAGGCGATTGCGTCAAGGACTTGTCAGCGAAGTGGCGTCGCTGACGTTGAGTGTCCGTATTTAGCCGTCGATCACCGGAGGGCGGCGAGGTCGAGCTCGTAGGACTGGCCGTGGAGCTCGTCGCCGAACGCGGTGTGCCGCTCCTCGCCGGTGAGCACGAAGCCGGCGTCGAGGTAGAGGTGCCGCGCCGCGGCGAGGGGCTCGTTCGTCCAGAGCACGAGCCGGTCGTGGCCCGCGGCCCGCGCGGCGTCCACGCAGCACGTCACGAGGCGGCGGCCGACGCCGTACCCGCGGGCGGCGGGGTCGACGAGCAGCAGGCGCAGGCGGGCGGTGCGCTCGTCCTCGCGGACGTACAGGACGCTGCCCACGCGCACGCCGTCGAGCTCGGCGATCCAGCCGCGTCGCGGCCGTGGCGCCGGGCGGCGGCGTGGTCGGCGACGATCCGCGAGGTCACCTCCTCGACGTCCCACCCGTACTCCGCGGCGTAGTGCTCGCCGTGGGCCATGAGCACCCAGCCCAGGTCCCCGGGGCGGTCCATCGCCCGGATCGTCACCTCGCCCATCACGCCCTCCTCGCTGAAACGACTGTTTCAGTGAAGCACACTGGCCTGGTGGCGGGCACGGTTGTCGACGGCGGATCGGCGCGGCAGCAGGAGCTGCTCGAGGCGGCGTACGCCTGGGTCCTCGAGCACGGGTGGGCGGGCATGTCGCTGCGCCCGCTCGCCGAGGCGATCGGGTCGAGCCCGCGGGTGCTGCTGTTCCTGTTCGGGAGCAAGGACGGGCTGGTGCGCGAGCTGCTCGAGCGCGGCCGCGCCGACGAGCTCGCCGTGCTCGACGACCTGCGCGCCGACGGCCCGGCCGGCCTCGCCGCCGTCGGCGAGCGCGTCTGGGCCTGGCTCGCCGGCCCGGGGCACCGCGCGCTGCTGCGGCTGTGGCTCGAGGCCTACACGCGCTCGATCGGCGACCCCGGCGACGGGCCGTGGGCGGGGTTCGCGGCGCGCACGGTGCAGGACTGGGACACGCTGCTCGCCGACCACCAGCCGCCCGGCCGCCGCGAGCCGCCCGAGGGCGTCGCCGAGCGCGCGCTGCTGCTCGCGGTGCTGCGCGGGGCGCTGATCGACCTTCTCGCCACCGGCGGCACCGCCCGCGTCGACGCCGCCGTCGCCGCGCGCCTCGTCACGCTCTGAGGGCGCCCCGATGCACCAGCGTGGCGTCCACGCTGGCGTTCAACGCGAGGAAAGCCCCCACGATCACCTCGCCCACCCGGGGCTCAGACACCGGGCGTGACGCCTCAGACCACGAGGCCGACGAGGGCGGCGAGCACCGTGGCCAGCCCGAGCACGAGGAACGCCGCCGGGAATCCGCCCACGAGCGAGGCGACGGCGACACCGCCCGCCGGGGCGAGCGCCACCGCGAGCGTCACGGGCGCCGAGAACACCCCGTTGATCCGCCCGAACGCTCGCGTGCCCCAGCGGTCGGCGACGGTCGAGGCCTGCAGCAGCGCGAGCAGCCCGCGCCCGGCGCCGGCGACGACCGCGAGGGCGACGAGCAGCGGCGCGGGCCCGGGGACGACGGCGAGCGCCACGACCCCGGCGCTGCCGAGCAGCAGCACGACCGCCACGCGCACCCGCGGCGTCGACGCCCGCACCAGCGGGACGAACGTCAGCCGCCCGATCACCTGCCCCGCCCCGGTCAGGCCGAGCGCCAGGGCCGCGAGCCCGAGGTCGAGGCCCCGGCCGACGAGCAGCGGGATGAGGTTGATCGTCGTCGCGTAGAGCCCGAAGGCGCCGACGGTCATGACGACGGTGACGAGGACGAAGCGGGGGCTGCGCAGGACGGCGCGGGCGTGGTCCGCGTCGGCGCCGTCCGACTCCGCGGTGGGCTCGTGGGGTCGCCACGCCGGCGTCAGCAGCAGCGCGTGCAGGGGCACGGTGACGACGGCGAGCACGCCCGCGAGGACGAGGAACGTCCCGCGCCAGCCCAGCGGGCCGAGCAGGGCGGCGGTGAGCGGGGCGAACACGGTGCTGGAGAACCCGGCGACGAGGGTGAGCGTGGTCAGGGCACGGACGCGGTCCTCGCCGTACCAACCGGTCAGCGCGGCGAACGCCGGCGGGTAGAACGTCGCGGCCTGGCCGAGGCCGGCGAACGCCCAGGCGGCGTAGAACAGCGGCAGCGTCGGGGCGGTGGCGATCGCGACGGTGGCGAGGACGCCGAGCACCGAGCCCGTGGTCATCACCACACGCGGGCCGCGGCGGTCGATCAGCCGGCCGACGACGATGCCGGCGCCGGCGGAGACCAGCGCGCCGACGGAGAACGCGCCGGTGGCCGCGCCGACCGACCACCCGGTGTCGGCGCTGATCGCGCCCACGAGCACCGGGAACGCGTAGTACAGGACGCCCCAGCTGACGATCTCCGTGACGCACAGCGCGGCGAGCGCGCGGGTCCGGGCGTCCACCCGGTCACCCTGGACCACGCCGCGCCGTCGCGGTGATCGTGGGGGCTTTCCTGGCGTTGGACGCCAGCGTGGCCCCCACGCTGGCACGAGCCCGCCTCCAGGTCGTGGGCGCCCGGCCGCGTCGCGGCGTACGTTCGGGCCCGTGGTTGGTCTGGCCGATCTCCCCGATCCCGTGCTGCCGCCCCGCGCGCTGGTCGAGCTGCCCGAGCCCCCGGAGCCGTCGCGCGCGGACGTGCGCGCCGCCCTCGACCTGGCCGCGGACGGCGTGCTCGCCGGCGATCCCGGCGATCCGGCCGTGCTCGCCGACGCG
>CADCTH010000404.1 GCA_902805495.1 uncultured Actinomycetospora sp. | reverse complement strand
GGGACGATCACCTGCTGGGCGTCGCGCAGCGTCGTGGCGAGGTTGAACGCGGTCAGGTCGGCGCGCCGGGTCAGCCCTCCGGCCTTATTCACGGCTGCCGCCACGCGCGCGCCGGACCGAACCCGGTAGATCCCGGGACGCCGCACCGCTCCGGCGACGTGGACGAAGACCGGGCGGCCCGGCGCCGCGGCCTCGCGGGCAGCGCCATCGCCGGTCCCACCCGGCGCACCTCCGCCGCCCGCCCCGTCCATGACCACCCCGCCCGCGGCGGCCGACCCCGAGCCACCCTCGCCCCGCAGGAGATACGCCCCACCGATCAGCAGCAGCAGCGCGGCGGCCACGTACGCGGCGATCTGTCCCTTGCCCGATCCGTTCATCGCCCGGCACGCTAGGCGCGCGCACCCGACGCGTGGGTGACGAGCGTTACGACTCCGAAACGGTCACGCCACGGTTGACTAAACCCGGCCGCAACATCGGCTACACCCCGCCTGGAGCACGGCGAACCAGGGTGATCCCGTCGCGGACGGTGAGCTGGACGCAGACCAGCCGCGGGTCCACGCGCAGCGCGTCGTTCAGCTCGACCAGCGCGCGCGTGCGCTCGTCGGGCTCGGCCTCGTCGACCACGCGACCGCTCCAGAGCGTGTTGTCGATGGCGATGAGGCCACGCTCGGAGAGCTTGGGCAGAACGGCCTCGAGGTAGTCGCGGTAGGCGACCTTGTCGGCGTCGATGAAGACCAGGTCGAACGGCCCGGGAAGGTCGGCGACCGTGTCGAGGGCCGGACCGACCCGGATCTCGATCCGGTCCGCGTACGGACTCGCGGCGATGTGGCCGCGGGCGACCTCCGCGACCTCGGGGTCGATCTCGCAGGAGACGATGTGTCCGCCGGCGGGAAGACCGGCGGCCATGGAGAGCGAGGAGTAACCGCTGAAGGTCCCGATCTCGAGCACGCTGCGCGCTGTGCTGGCGAAGACCAGCAGCTCGAGGAACCGGCCCTCGACCGCACCGGTCATCATCCACGGCGAGGAGAGGCTCTCGCGCGTCTGCTCCGCGAGGTCGCGGAGGTGCGGCGGCGGCGGAGTGGTGTGCTCCTCCGCGTAGCGCTCGACCTCGGGACGGATGATGCCGTTCATCGGGACGGCCTGCGACCGGGCGCTAGCGGACGTCGAAGCCCGACTCGCCCTCCGCCTCCGCCTCCGTGAGCTCGACGTCGTCGACGTCGGCGCTGCTCGGCCCGGAGCGACACCACTCGACGAGCCGCTCGACCGCGTCGGCGTCGCCCTCGAAGACCGCCTCGACCGAGCCGTCGTCGCGGTTGCGCACCCACCCGGCGAGCCCAGCCTGCTCGGCCTCCTGGCGAGTCGCATCGCGAAAGCTGACGCCCTGGACGTCGCCGGTGACGACGACGTGACGACGCGTGGCGCCATCGCTCATGACTCAGACTCCTCCGGGAGGCAAAGAGGGCGGACGAAAGTGCGCATGGACCCGGCGTTACCCGCCTGCTCGCCCCGCTGAACCTCGGGGCGCGAGCTCGAGGGCGCGCGCAACCGCCTCGGCCGGCGACCCGGCGCGCTCGATCGGGTCGCCCGCGAGCCCTCGGCGGTCGATCTTCCAAGTGTCGAGCCCGACCACGGGCGTTCCCGTCTTGAGCGCCAGCGCGACCTCGGCCAGCGTCCCGTAGCCGCCGCCGAGGGCGATCACGGCCTCACCGGCGCGCGCTACGAGCGCGTCGCGCGCTTCCCCGAGTCCGGTCGGGAGCACGACGTCGACGAACGGATTGGCGGCGCCACGGTCGGTCCCGGGCAGGAGCCCGACGGTCGATCCGCCGGCCGCGCGGGCCCCGCGACAGGTCGCCTCCATCACGCCGCAGAGGCCA
This sequence comes from uncultured Actinomycetospora sp., assembly GCA_902805495.1. GTDB lineage: Bacteria > Actinomycetota > Actinomycetes > Mycobacteriales > Pseudonocardiaceae > Actinomycetospora. Next base: position 939 of record CADCTH010000404.1, on the reverse strand, counting down.
CCGCACACCACGATCGCCCCGGCCTGCGCGAGCCGCCGTCCGACCTCCTCGGCGACGGACAGGAGCGCCGCCTCGGCCTCGTCCCCACCGACCACGGCGATGTGGACCGCGCGCCCGGGCCCAGCCGGCGAGCCGGCCGCCGCCACTACCGGGCGAGGACGCCGTGCCGCGCGGCGAGCGCGAGCTTGCGCCGCCGCGAGACCGCCACCCGCTCCCGCGAGCGCCCATAGCCGTCGCGCTCGATCTCGCGGAGGATCTCTCGGTACATCACTCCGGCGGCGCGGACGGCCCGGCGCCCGCAGGCGAGGTTCTCCACGCCCGCGAGGCCCTCGTCGTAGAGCGCGTCGGCGCGGGCGATCTGCTCACGCACGAGCTGCTCGCGCCCCTGCGGACCTTCGACGCGGTACCGCGCGATCGCCTGCTGGGGCAGGTAGACGCGGCCACGGACGCGATCCTCCTCGACATCGCGCAGGACGTTCGTGCGCTGCATGGCCATGCCGAGCGCCGCGGCCTGGCGCTCGGCCGGCGCGCGCGTGCCGAGCACGCCCGCCATGGTCACACCGACGGTCCCGGCGACGCGGTAGCAGTAGGTGTCGAGGTCCTCCTCGGTGACCACCGGACGTTCGGTGAGGTCGTCGCGCATCCCGCGGCAGAAGTCGAGCAGGGCCTCGCGCGGCAGCGGGCGGCGGGCGTCGACCTCGGCCAGCACCCGCGCCTCGCGTGACTCCGCCGCGCCGCCGCGCGCCCACCGCTCGACGGACTCGACCCGCACCTCGGCCCCCGGCTGGCCCTCGTCGACGGCGTCGTCCAGGCTGCGGAAGACGAGGTAGAGCCGGTAGACGTCGTCGCGCACCTCGGCGGGCAGGAGCCGGCAGGCGAGGGCGAAGGTCCGCGCTACGCGGCGCGTCGTCGCCTTTGCCTCGGCCAGGGTGGGGTCAG
>CADCTH010000403.1 GCA_902805495.1 uncultured Actinomycetospora sp. | reverse complement strand
GGCGCCGAAGGCACCCCGCGGCCGGCGTCGGCGCACCGCGACGGGACCACGCTCGTCGTCACCCTAGACGGCACCACGCGCGACTACCGCACCGCGGTGGCCGACGGCGTCCGCTGGCTCGCCCGCGACGGCGACGCCTGGGCCCTGCGCGAGCAGGAGCGCCTGCGCGCCGCGCGGACCGCCGCGAGCGGGCAGGACGGCCCGCTCACCGCGCCGATGCCCGGCACGGTCACCGCCGTCGAGGTCGCCGAGGGCGACCACGTCACCGCCGGCCAGCGACTCGTCGTCGTCGAGGCCATGAAGATGGAGCACGTCGTGTCGGCGCCGACCGACGGCGTCGTCAAGGACCTGGCCGCGAAGGCCGGCGCCGCCGTCGCCCTCGACGCACCGCTGGTCACCGTCGTGCCCGACCCAGGAGATTGATCATGCAGCTGTCCGAGGAGCACGAGGCCCTGCGGGCCACCGTCGAGGAGTTCGCGCAGAAGGAGATCGCGCCGGTCATCGGCGAGCTCTACATCCAGGAGCGCTTCCCGTACGACATCGTCGCGTCGATGGGCGAGATGGGCCTGTTCGGCCTGCCGGTGCCCGAGGAGCACGGCGGCATGGGCGGCGACTACGTCGCGCTGTGCGTCGCGCTCGAGGAGCTCGGCCGGGTCGACCAGTCGGTGGCGATCACCCTCGAGGCCGGGGTCTCGCTGGGCATCATGCCGATCCTGCGCTTCGGGTCCGACGAGCAGCGGGAGCGCTGGCTGCCCGACCTCGCCGCGGGCCGCACCCTCGGCGCGTTCGGGCTCACGGAGGCCGGCGGCGGCTCCGACGCCGGGGCCACGCGCACCACCGGCAAGGTCGACGGCGGCGAGTGGGTGATCAACGGGACCAAGGCGTTCATCACCAACTCGGGCACCGACATCACCGCGCTGGTCACGGTCACCGCGGTCACCGACCGGGGTGAGGACGGCAAGAAGGAGATCTCGGCGATCCTCGTGCCCTCGGGCACCGACGGCTTCACCGTCGCCCCGAGCTACTCCAAGGTCGGCTGGAACGCCTCGGACACCCACGAGCTCGCGTTCGACGACTGCCGCGTGCCCGAGGAGAACCTCGTCGGCACCCGGGGGCGGGGCTACGCGCAGTTCCTCTCGATCCTCGACGAGGGCCGCGTCGCGATCGCCGCGCTGTCGACCGGCGCGGCGCAGGGCTGCGTCGACGAGTCGGTGCGCTACGCCCGCGAGCGTGAGGCGTTCGGCGCCGCGATCGGGACCTACCAGGGCATCCAGTTCAAGATCGCCGAGATGGAGGCGCGGACGGTCTGCGCGCGCCTGGCCTGGCACGACGCGGCGGCGAAGATGGCGGCGGGGAGGCCGTTCAAGAAGGAGGCCGCGGTCGCGAAGCTCGTGAGCTCCAACGCGGCGATGGACAACGCCCGCGACGCCACCCAGATCTTCGGCGGCTACGGCTTCATGAACGAGTACCCGGTGGCCCGCCACTACCGCGACTCGAAGATCCTGGAGATCGGCGAGGGCACCAGCGAGGTCCAGAAGATCCTCATCGCGCGGCACCTGGGGCTCTGAGCAGCGACCGCTCGCGCAGGGCCAGGAACAGCGGGAACGTGAACGCGACGGCGATCACGAAGCTCAGGACGACGAGCAGCCCGATGGTCAGCGGCCGGAAGCCCAGCCGGCGGCCCTCCACGACCATGACGATGCAGGCCGCGATCGCCATGACGATGATGTCGACCGCGGCGGAGGAGCTCGCGGCGTTGGCGAACCAGCCGCCGAGGTAGTCGCTGCCGCCGCCGAGGAAGAACGCGATGTTGAACCACCACGTCCCCACCAGGCCGACCAGCGACAGGACGAGGTAGACGCCGACGAGGACGGGGCTGCCGGCGCGGGCGCGCGGCGCGGTGGTCGGGTCGGTGGTGGTCATCGGGGCTCCAGGGCGGTCGACAGGGTGGCGGTGGACTCGGGGCGGATGCCGGCGCGCAGGACGGCGACGGTGGCCCCGAGCGTCGCGAGGACGAGGGCGGCGCCGGCGGCGAGGGTCAGGGCGTCCGGGGCGATGATCGACTGGCCGCGCAGGGCCTGCCACACGAGCAGCACGGTCAGCCCTGTCCAGGCGGCACCGGCGACGCCGATCAGCCGAGCACGCACGCCGACGCGGCGCAGCACGGGCACCCGTGGCGCGAGCACGATCAGCAGGAGGCCCAGGAGAGGGAGCCCCTGCAGCGCGTGCAGGCCCACGAAGTGGCCGATGCGCAGGTCGCCGCCGGTGGTGCTCCAGCCGACCAGCGGCAGGCCGGCGCCGCCGTCGGCGACGCCCACGGCGTGCGCCCCGGCCGTCGTCAACGTGCCGGTGCTCTGCGCCGCGGCGATCTGGGCGCCGGTCGGGCTGGTCATGAGGAAGGCGGCGGCCATCCCGAGCAGGGTCACCCCGAGCCCGAGGCGCACGGCCCAGGCCGTGTCGACCGGCAGCGTGCGCTCGCGCAGCAGCAGGACACCGATGCCGGCCGTCGCGATCCAGAGCACGACGATCGTCGTGCCCATCACCGCCCACACCGCGAGGTCGAGCGGCGTCGCGACGTTGAAGTGGCTGGGGCGACCTCGGAGCACCTGGCCGACGATCGCGATCATCTCGACCGCCCCGGCGACGGCGATGACGAGGCCGGCGCGGCGGGCCCAGCGGCGGGTCCGCGGGGCCGCGACCAGGGAGATCATCCAGGCGAGCGTGGCGCCGTAGAGGACGAAGCTGACCGCGAACTTCAGCGGCTTGGCCCAGATCGGCTGGCCGCCGAGCACGCGCGGGTCGAGGGCGAGCGCGGCCACGCACACGACCGCGAGCAGGGCCATGGCCCCGGTGAACACGGCGAGGGCCCGGTTGTCCCGCGCCGCCGAACGGATAGTGTCACTGTCCATGAGTGGAGAGTAGAACTATCCGAACGAGTTCGTCCAGAGGGGAGCGGGATGCGGGTCGCCGAGCTGAGCCGCCGGACCGGCGTGAGCGTCGCGTCGATCAAGTACTACCTGCGCGAGGGCCTGCTGCCGCCCGGCGAGCGCACGAGCCCCAACCAGGCGTCCTACGGCGACGACCACGTGCGCCGGCTGCGGCTGGTGCGCGCGCTCATCGACGTCGGCGGGCTGTCCGTCGTCGGCACCCGCGACGTGCTCGCCGCGATCGACGACGACGG
>CADCTH010000402.1 GCA_902805495.1 uncultured Actinomycetospora sp. | reverse complement strand
CGATCGCGTCGTGAAGCGGCACTTCGCGAAATACCATCCCGTCAAACGCTCGACTCGATCCGGCGAGCGACATCCCGACCCGCCAGAGATCCACATCTACCGCGCCGGCGCCTAACTGAGCGGCATTGCACCACATCCACCACTGGCTCGACGGCGGCCACACCAAGGTCGAGAACATGGTGCTGCTCTGCCAGCACCACCACCTCGTCATCCACCACGACCACTGTCACCTCGAGATGATCGACGGACTCCCCTGGTTCACACCCCCACCCTGGATCGACCCCGACCAACGACCCCGCCCCGGCGGACGACCCCGCGTCCCCCTCTGAGGCACCTACGGGTGCATCCGCGCGCCCTTGGCGATCTTGTCGACGGCGTTGCGCGGGCCGTGGACCGCGATCCCGACGAGGTCGAGGTCGTCGCGCGCGACCTCGGCGACGGCGGCGCGGTTGTCGGCGTCGTTCCCGGTCGCGAAGAGGTCGGCGGTGAACACCGCGATCCGCAGCCCCCGCGCGAGGGCCCGCCCGTGCGCGGCCCGCACGACCCCGGCGTCGCCCGCGAACACCATCACCGGCTGCCCGAGCATCGGCAGGTAGGCGGTGCCGTCCGCGTCGGCGTACGGCTCGCCGACCAGCTCGGGGGTCGCGGCGGTGATGCCGCTGACGACGAACGCGGTGACGTTGAGGGCCTGCCAGCCGGCGAGGTCGTCGCGCAGCACCACGGCGATCTTGGTCTCGAATGCACTGCTCACGGCCACGAGCGTCGCCGGACGGACCCGTCGCGGTCTTGTACGTTCCTGGCATGGAGGGCGGCCCCCGCGAGGAGGTGCGCGCCTGGCGCCCCGCGGTCCCGGGGATCACCGAGGTGTTCCACGCGCGCTTCACCGAGCACGCCTACCCGTCGCACACCCACGACGCGTGGACGCTGCTGATCGTCGACGCCGGCGCGGTCCGCTACGACCTCGATCGACACGAGCACGGGGCGCTGCCGACGTCGGTGACGCTGCTCCCGCCGCACGTGGCCCACGACGGGCGTTCGGCGCGGCCCGGTGGGTTCCGCAAGCGGGTCGTCTACCTCGACGACACCGCCCTCGGCGCGCGGGAGCTCACCGGCCGCGCCGTCGACCGGCCGGACGTCGACGACCCCGTCCTGCGGCGCCGCGTCGACCAGCTGCACCGGACGCTCGACCACGCCGGCGAGGAGCTGGCCGCGCAGAGCCGGCTCGCGTTCATCACCGAGCGGCTGGAGGCGCACCTCGGGGACGAGCGCCGCCCCGGACCACGCCGCGACCCCGGTCTCGCCCACCGCCTGCGCGATCTCCTCGACGCGCGCCTGCCCGGGGGCCTCGGTCTCGACGAGGCCGCCCGCGTGCTCCACGCCCACCCGACGCACCTCGTGCGGGCGTTCAGTGCCGAGTTCGGGTTGCCGCCCCACCGCTACCTGACGGGCCGGCGGGTCGACCTCGCGCGTCGGCTCGTGCTGGGCGGGATGCCGGCGGCCGAGGTGGCGGGCGCGGCGGGGTTCCACGACCAGTCGCACCTGACCCGGCACTTCCGCCGCGTCACCGGCACCACGCCGGGCCGCTTCGCCACCAGCGGCCGAGGCTCGCCGGGCCACCCCTGACACACCCCCGGACACACCGACGCCGCCCGTCCCCGGTGGGCACGGGCGGCGTCGGGTGGACTCGTACCGCGGACCTCAGTACTGGCGCGGGGCCTGCTTCTGGGTCGGCTGCTGGGTCGGCTGCGCCGGCTGGGGCTGGGCCTGCGGCTGGGACGCCTGCCCGGCCGGGATCTGCGTGCTGCCCTGCCCCATGGAGGCGCGGATCTGGTCGAGGCGGCTCTTGCCCGCGAAGTCGCGGGTGGACTGCTCGACCTCGAGCATGCGGCCCTGCACGCTGTTCTGCGCGAGCTCCGCCTGCCCGAGCGCCGTGGAGTAGCGCCGCTCGATCTTGTCGCGCACCTCGTCGAGCGACGGGGTGTTGCCCGGCGCCGCGACCTCGCTCATCGAGCGCAGCGACGCGGAGACCTGCTCCTGCATCTTGGCCTGCTCGAGCTGGCTGAGGAGCTTGGTGCGCTCGGCAATCTTGGTCTGGAGGACCTGCGCGTTGCGCTCGACCGCCTGCTTGGCCTGCTGGGCCGCGCCGATCGACTGGTCGTGCAGCGTCTTGAGGTCCTCGACGTTCTGCTCCGCGGTGACCAGCTGCGACGCGAACTGCTCGGCGCTCTGCTCGTAGCGTCGGGCCGACTCCTCGTCGCCCTTGGAGCGCGCGTCGTCGGACATCACCAGCGCCTGGCGCGCCGAGGCCTGCAGCTTCTCGATGTCGGCCAGCTGCCGGTTCAGCTTCATCTCCAGCTGACGCTGGTTGCCGATCACCGACGCGGCCTGCTGCGACAGCGCCTGGTGCTGGCGCTGCGCGTCCTCGATGGCCTGCTGGATCTGCACCTTCGGGTCCGCGTGCTCATCGATCTTCGAAGAGAACGCGGCCAGGAAGTACCGCCAGGCCTTGACGAAGGGGTTGGCCATCTGCTCCCGCCCAACTCGTGACGTCGATACGGCTCAGGCGGCGACGACCGCGCCTGGTCTCGACGTCCATCGTCTCACCTCCCCGCGGGGGCTTCCACCGACCCGCCGATCACGCCGCGGCGCGCACCACAGGGCCGTGACTCACGCCACCGGGCGGCGTCGGCGGAACGGTGACCAGACCGACGAGGCGCACGGGCGTCGCGGCCTCCACGGGCGCGACGACCTCCTCACCGTCGTCGTGGACCGGGGCGCCCTCGGGCTCGGGCAGCGCCACCGTGCGCGGCGCGGCCGGCTCCTCGGGCTCCGGCGGCGCCGGGAGGGTCGCGGACATGCTCGCGTCCGCCGGGGCGCCGTCGCCCGCGGTGGACGGGGCGGTCCCCGGCTCGAACGCCTCCTCGACGGCCGAGCGCAGCGCGTCGTCGTCGTCGGCACCGCCGGGCTCGACACCGAACCGACGTCGCGCCCCGACCCCGGCCGGGACCGGGTGCGGCACCGGACGCATCGTGTCGGCGACCTCGTCCAGCAGCTCGGACAGCGGCAGGGCCAGCGCCTCGCAGATGGCCGCGAGCAGCTCGCTCGACGCCTCCTTGCGGCCCCGCTCGACCTCGGACAGGTAGCCCAGGCTGACCCGGGCCTCCCGCGAGACGTCGCGCAGCGTGCGGCGCCGCGCGGTCCGGGCCCGGCGGATGGTCCCGCCGATGGCCTCGCGCAACAGCAGCGACATGCCACACCTCCCAGCACCGGCCGTGGGTCCCCACCTGGGCGACGCCCTGGACCGGGCGTCGACGACCGTGTCCGTCCACCGTACCGACGGCGATCGATCGGCGACGGTGACGCGGACCCCGGCCCGTTCGCCGACGGTGAACGACGGCCCCGGAGATCTCAGGCCCTGGAGATCTAGGCGGCGGCGCGCGCCCGGGAGCGCAGGCGCAGGGCCCGCACGAGGTAGTCGGCGCCGGTGACGACCGTGACCACGACCGCGGCCACCATCAGCACGCCCACCCCGGGCCGCAGGACCGCGGGCAGCGGCATGATCGCGAGGCCCAGGGCGAGGGTCTGCACCACCGTCTTGATCTTGCCGCCGCGGCTGGCGGGGATCACGCCGTGGCGCAGCACCCAGAACCGCAGCAGGGTCACGCCCAGTTCGCGTGCGGCGATGGTGAGGGTGATCCACCACGCCAGCTCGCCGAGCATCGACAGCCCCACGAGCGCGGCGCCGGTGAGCGCCTTGTCGGCGATGGGGTCGGCGATCTTGCCGAAGTCGGTGACGAGCCCCCACCGGCGCGCGAGGTCGCCGTCGAAGGTGTCGGTGAGCGACGCCACCACGAACACGGCGAAGGCCGCCCACCGCCACGCCGGGCTCTGCCCGGCGTCGACGAAGAGCACCACGAGGAACACCGGGACGAGCAACAGCCGCACGACGGTCAGCGCGTTGGCCACGTTGACCAGCGGCACCGGCGCCACCACCGCCGCGGGTCCGGTGGCCGGGCCCGAGGACGCCGGGCCGATCGGGCGGCCGGGGCCGGGGGTCGTCACCACGCTCCCGCGCCGACCGGCGTCGCGGCGACGTGCTGCTCGCCGCCGGCGTCGGCCGCGGTCGCCTGCGCCACGGCGAGCGCCTCGACCACGAGGTCGATGCCCTCGGCGTCGACGACGCGCCCGGCGACGAGCACGCCCGGGGCCAGGCCGTCGAGCAGGTCGTCCTCGCCCACGAGACGGCACTCGCCGTCGACCTCGGGGCCCTGGTGCGCCGCTCGGCCGACCCAGGACCCGCCGGCGTCCTCGGCGTCCTCGGTGTCGTCGAGGTCGTCGTCGGCCTCCCGGCGCTCGACCAGCACCTCCACGGTGGTGCCCACCCGCCGGGCGGCACGGTCCTCCGCGACGTGCTCGGCGAGGCGGGTGATGCGCTCGACGCGCGCGGCGATCTCGCCGGCGTCGACCTTGTCGGGCAGGTCGAGGGCCTCGGTGCCGTCCTCGTCGGAGTAGCCGAACACCCCGACGGCGTCGAGCTCGGCCTCGGCGAGGAAGGCCTCGAGCTCGGCGAGGTCGTCCTCGGTCTCGCCGGGGAAGCCGACGATGACGTTGGAGCGGATGCCGGCCTCGGGGTCGAGGGCGCGGATCTCCCGGCAGAGCGCCAGGAACGTCTCGCGGGACCCGAAGCGCCGCATACGGCGCAGCACCGGGGCGCTGGCGTGCTGGAACGACAGGTCGAAGTACGACGCGACGCGCGGGGTGGCGGCGATGGCGCGCAGCAGCGGCGGGCGGACCTCGGCCGGCTGCAGGTAGGAGACGCGGACCCGGCGTATCCCGGGCACCGCGGCCAGCTCGCCCAGCAGGCGCTCGAGCGCGCCACCGGCGGCCCCGCGGGCGTCGATGTCCTTGCCGTAGGACGTGGAGTTCTCGCTGACCAGCAGCACCTCGGCCACGCCGTGGTCGGCGAGCCAGGCGGCCTCGGCGACGACGTCGCGCGGGTCGCGGGACACGAAGGCGCCGCGGAAGGACGGGATCGCGCAGAAGCTGCAGCGCCGGTCGCAGCCCGACGCCAGCTTGAGCGGGGCGACGGGGGCGTCGTCGAGCCGCTGCCGGGGCACCTCGGGCAGCCACTCGTGGCCCGGGATGCTGCCGCGCTCGACGGCCTCGGGGCGCTTCACCGGGCTGAGGGGCAGCAGGGTGCGGCGGTCGGTGGGCGTGTGCGACGCCAGGGGCCGGCCGGCGAGGACGTCGTCGAGACGGGACGGCAGGTTGCCGTAGTGGTCGAAGCCGAGCACCGCGGCCGCCTCGGGCAGGGCCTCGGCCAGCTCGGCGCCGTAGCGCTCGGCCATGCAGCCCACCGCGACGACCTTGGCTCCGCCGGGGGAGCCGCCGCCCGCCGCGAGCACGGCGTCGACCGAGTCCTTCTTCGCCTGCTCGACGAACGTGCAGGTGTTGACGACGACGACGTCGGCGTCCCCACCGGATCCGTCCGCCGAGGCGGCGACGTCCCAGCCCTCAGCGGAGAGCCGTCCGGCCAGCTCCTCCGAGTCCACGTCGTTGCGGGCGCACCCCAGGGTCACCAGGGCGACCTTCGGTTGCTCGCGGGTGCGGGGGGAGCGGTCGACCACTCCCCCAGCGTATCGCCCGGGGGCTGGCCTACCCTCCGCTCCCGTGAGCGTCCGGTGAGCTACGTGCCCGAGACCGCCGCGCCCGTCCTGCTGCGGCGGGCGCGGACCGCGGACGTCCGCGGCATCAAGTCGCTGGTCGACTCGTTCGCCGACGACAACATCCTGCTGCGCAAGCCGCTGGTGACCCTGTACGAGACCGTCCAGGAGTTCCGGGTGGCGGTGCGCGGGCGCGACGTCGTGGGCTGCGGGGCCCTGCACGTGCTGTGGGAGGACCTCGCCGAGATCCGCACCATCGCCGTGTCCCCCGAGATGCGGGGCGCGGGCGTCGGGCACGGCCTGGTGCACGAGCTGCTCGCCCAGGCCCGCGCGCTGGGACTGCGCAGCGTCTTCGTGCTGACGTTCGAGGTGTCGTTCTTCACCCGGCACGGCTTCCGCGAGATCGAGGGCTCGCCGGTGACGCCCGACGTCTACGCCGAGATGATGCAGTCGGCCGACGAGGGCGTCGCGGAGTTCCTCGACCTCGCGTACGTGAAGCCCAACACCCTCGGCAACACGCGCATGCTGCTCGACCTGTGACGGCGCCGACGGAGCGCGTCGTGCGGTGACCCGCGGGTAATCGACCCGGTGTCCGAACAGACCTCCGTCATCCACGCCGACCGCCCGTCCGACGACACCTCGCGCGTCACCGTCGCCGTCACCGGCGCGACCGGCACCTTCGGCACCGGCCTGGTGCCGCTGCTGGTCGACGACGCTCGCGTCGACGGCGTGGTCGGGGTGTCCCGTCGCCCCGACAGCGGCTCCGGCGTCGACCGCCGGGCCGAGCACCGCCGCGGCGACGTGCGCGACCCCGACAGCCTCGCCACGGCGTTCCGAGGCGCCGACGTCGTCGTGCACCTCGCCTACGACATCACCGGCACCACCAACCCGGGCTCGGTCCACACCGTCAACGCCGAGGGCGCCCGCGACGCCTTCCGGGCCGCGGTCGACGCCGGCGCCCGCCGGTTCGTCTACGCCTCGTCGTTCGCCGCCTACGGCTTCTCCGACCGCAACCCGATCGGCATCCCCGAGAGCCACCCGCTCGGCGTCGACGACCCGTTCTTCTACGCCCGCGACAAGGCGCGCAGCGAGCAGCTGCTGGCCGAGGAGTCCGCGCACCACCCCGAGGTCGAGGTGCACGTGGTCCGCCCGAGCGGGGTGGTCGGGCCCGACCTCGAGGGCGCCAAACTGCCCCTGCCCGGCCCGCTCGCCGCCCTCGGCCGGCGCCTGGTCGCCGCCGCCACGGTGTACGCGCGGCTGGGGCTCCCGCTGGCCGTGCCGGCCTTCCCGCTGCAGCTCGTCCACCACGACGACGTCGGTGCGGCCCTGCTGCGTTGCGCGCTCGGCGACGGCCCGCCCGGGCCGTACAACGTCGCCGGCGACGGCGTCGTCACCCTGGCCGAGCTCGCCCGCGAGCTCGGGGCCCACGTGCTGGAGCTGCCCGCCGAGGTGGCCGAGGTGCCCTCGCGCGCGGCGATGACGCTGCCGTTGCCCCTGCCGCTGCAGTGGGTCGCGGCGACGACCTACCCGGCGATCATGGACACCACCCGCTCCAAGGAGGAGCTGGGCTGGCTGCCCCGGTTCACCGGCCTCGGCGCGTGGCGGGACACCGTGCGCTGACGTCGCGGTCAGCAGGCGCGCCCACCCGTCGCGCTGCTCGGCGCCGTAGTGGTGCCCGACCCCCGGCGGCGCCGCGACGGCGCCCAGGAGGTCGACCGAGGTCTGGAGGAACGAGACCACCGGCAGCCATGGCGACGGCCGCCGAGGATCTGGTCCGCGCGGTGTGCGTGGTCGCGGACGGGGAGGCCCTGCTCGCGCTGTCGGTGACGCGGCGAATCATTGCCGAGTTCGCCACGCGCTCCGTGCCCGCCCGCGCCGTGTCGCGGCGGCTCGACGTGCTCACGGCCCGCGAGCGCGAGGTGCTCGTGCTCGTGGCCCGCGGCCTGTCGAACACCGAGATCGCCGGGCACCTCGTCCTCGCCGAGCAGACCGTGAAGACCCACGTCGGGCACGTCCTGGCCAAGCTCGACCTGCGCGACCGCGTCCAGGCCGTCGTCCTCGCCTACGAGACGGGGCTGGTCACGGCGCGCCGGGACCACCAGGGCCCGAGCCGTTCGTAGGCGAGCCCGGACACCAGGAACGGCACGCCGGCGTCCCGGGCGACGCGGTCGCCGGGGTGGGCGGGGTCGTACGGGGGCCCGCCGTACCAGGCGACCGCCGCGGCCGGCCGGCCGGTGACGTCCGCGATCCGGCGCAGCGGGGCCGCCACCTCCCGCTCCAGGTCCGCCGCGGTCGCCACGGACGTGGCGGTCGCGTGCGTCGCGGTGTGCGCGCAGACCTCGTGCCGGTCGGCGAGCGCCGCGACCTCCTCCCACGACATCGCGAGCCGCTCGCCGCGCTCGACCTCCTCGGGCGCGACCCGGATCCGGTGTCCCCGGGCCACCTCCGCCTGCCGGTCGGCCGGCGCGTCCAGGAACCCCGTCACGAGGTGGAACCAGCCCGGCACCCCGAGCCGGTCGAGCACCGGCGCCGCGACCCGCGCGTTGTTGGCGAACCCGTCGAAGAACGCGAGGACGACGGCGGGCCGCTCGGCGACCGACGCCGGCCAGCGGCCCTCGAACACCGCGTCGAGCTCCGCCGCGCCCAGCGCCGTGTAGCGCGCGGCGTAGTCGGCCAGCTCGGCCTCCACCCGCTCGGCCAGCCGCGTCGGTGTGCTGTGGAAGTTCACGACCCGCAGCAGCCGCCCGGCCGCGAACGCCTCCGTGACCTCCGCGAGCGGCGGGCCGCCCGCCGGCCCGCCGAGCCCGGGCGGTGGTGTCCAGGTGGGGTCGATCCGGGGCGCGCCGTGGCGGACCCGCCAGGCCGCGGCGGCGGTCGAAGCACCCTGGACCGTGCCCTGCTCGGCGCCGCCGTCGAGCAGGCGGTGCCACTGCGCCACCGCCCCGGCGACCTCGGCGACGGCGTCCCGGACCGCCGGCGGGGGCTCCACCACCGACCCCGCCACCGACCCCGCCACCGACCCGCCCGCCAGGTCGCGGAGCGCCACGTAGGCCGCGACGCCGGTCCGCTCGTGCCCCTCGTGCGACACCGCCGTGGCCGTGTCGTGGGCGTCCTGGGGCGTCGGCGCCGGCCGGCGCCGGTCTCCTCGCGCTGTCACGACGCGGGGAGTGCCCACTCCGCCACGGGGAGGCCGCGGGGAGTCAGTCGTCGTCGGTCGCGCTGTCCGTCGGCGCCGGCACCGGCGAGTCCGGGTCCGCGGCGGGCGCGGGCGCCGGCTCGCCGCGCAGCGACGCGAGCAGGTGGGCCAGCTCGTCGGGCTTGAACAGCACGTCGCGGGCCTTCGAGCCCTCCGACGGGCCGACCACGCCGCGACTCTCGAGCAGGTCCATGAGCCGGCCCGCCTTGGCGAACCCGACGCGCAGCTTGCGCTGCAGCATCGAGGTCGACCCGAACTGGCTGGTGACGATGAGCTCGGCCGCGGCGACCAGCAGCTCGAGGTCGTCGCCGATGTCAGCGTCGATCTCCTTCTTCTCGCCGGCGGCCTCGGTGGTGACGGCGTCGTCGTAGTCGGGCTCGGCCTGCTCCTTGCAGTGCTCGACGACGGCGGAGATCTCCTCGTCGGCGATGTACGCGCCCTGCAGGCGGTTGGTCTTGCCCGCGCCCATGGGCAGGAAGAGCGCGTCGCCCATGCCGATGAGCTTCTCGGCGCCGGGCTGGTCGAGGATGCCGCGGCTGTAGGTGAGCGAGCTGGTGGCGAACGCGAGCCGCGACGGGACGTTGGTCTTGATGAGGCCGGTGACGACGTCGACCGACGGGCGCTGGGTCGCGAGCACCAGGTGGATGCCGGCGGCCCGGGCCTTCTGGGTGATGCGGACGATGGCGTCCTCGACGTCGCGCGGGGCGGTCATCATCAGGTCGGCGAGCTCGTCGACGATCGCGAGGATGTAGGGGTAGGGCCGGTAGACGCGCTCGCTGCCGAGCGGCGCGGTGATCTCCCCCGAGCGCACCTTGCGGTTGAAGTCGTCGATGTGCCGCACGCGGTTGGCCTGCATGTCCGCGTAGCGCTGCTCCATCTCCTCGACCAGCCACGCCAGCGCGGTGGCCGCCTTCTTCGGCGAGGTGATGATCGGCGTGATGAGGTGCGGGATGCCCTCGTAGGGCGTCAGCTCGACCATCTTGGGGTCGATGAGGATCATCCGGACCTCGTCCGGGGTGGCCCGTGTGAGCAGCGAGACCAGCATCGAGTTGACGAAGCTCGACTTGCCGGAGCCCGTGGAGCCCGCGACCAGCAGGTGGGGCATCTTCGCGAGATTGGCCGTGACCATCCGGCCCTCGATGTCCTTGCCCAGCCCGATGACCATGGGGTGGGTCTCGGCGCGCGCGGTCGTCGAGTTCAGCACGTCGGCGAGGCGGACCATCTCGCGGTCGGTGTTGGGCACCTCGATGCCCACGGCCGACTTGCCGGGGATCGGCGCGAGCAGCAGCACCCGGTCGGTCGCGGCGGCGTAGGCGAGGTTGCGGTGCAGCGCGGTGATCTTCTCGACCTTGACGCCGTGGCCGAGCTCGACCTCGTAGCGCGTCACCGTGGGGCCGCGCGTGAAGCCGGTGACCTGGGCGTCGACCTTGAACTGCTCGAGGACGCCGGTGATCGCCTCGATCATCGCGTCGTCGGCGGCGCTGCGGGCCTTCGGCGGGTCGCCGGGCGTGAGCAGGTCGGTCGGCGGCAGGCGGTAGTCGTCGCCCTCGACGCCGGTCTCGCGGTGGGAGCTGAACGACGTCGCGGCCTGCGGGTCGGTCTCGGTCTCCTCGGGCACCGGCACGGGGGGCGTGACGGCCCGGGACCCGTTGCCGCGGGGTCGGCTCCCGCCGGCGGCGGCGGCCGGGGCCGCGGGCGCCGCGGCCGGCGTCTCGGCCGGCGGGGCGGGCCAGCCCTCGGGCGG
>CADCTH010000401.1 GCA_902805495.1 uncultured Actinomycetospora sp. | reverse complement strand
CGCCGGGCCGGTGCTCGAGGTAACGGGCGCGAACTTCCCGACCAACCGGGGCGGGCTCTGCGAGAAGGGCCTGTCGTCGGCGGAGCTGCTGGCCCACCCCGACCGGCTGACCACCCCGCTGGTGCGCGACCGGCGCGCTGCGGGCGATCTGCCCGCACCGCGGCGGCCCGCTCGCCGACGGCCTCACCGACGGCGAGGTGGTGATGTGCCCGCTGCACCATCACCAGTTCTCGCTGGCCGACGGCTCCTGCGCGACCGGCGCCGACGACGTGCGCGCGTACTCCGCCACCGATGACGACGGCGAGCTGGTGGTGACCCTGCGCTGACACCGGGCGAAGATGGCGCGCATGTCGCCGAGCACCGAGCGCTTCCTCGACGAGGTCGTCCTGCACACCACCGCGTTCGCCGACGCGGCGCACACCGCGGGGCAGGACGCGCGGGTGCCCTCGTGCCCGGACTGGACGGTGCGCGACCTCGCCGAGCACCTCGGCGGCGTGCACCGCTGGTGCGCGGGGACCGTGTCCCGGCCGGGCGAGAAGCTCGTCCGGCGCGGTGTCGGCGACGCGCCGATGCCGGAGTCCGTCGACGAGGTCGCCACCTGGCTGCTCGAGGGCGCGGCGACGGTGACGCAGACGATCCGCGACGCCGGCGAGGACACGCTGGTCGGCGGCTTCGGGACGATGGTCCCGGTGGCGTTCTGGGCGCGGCGGCAGTGCCACGAGACGTTGGTGCACCGCGCGGACGCCGAGCTCGCGGCCGGCGTCCCGGTGCTCGCCGACGTGGCCCCGGAGATCGCCGCCGACGCCGTCGACGAGCACCTGGCTATGGTCGTGCGCAGCGCCGGCCGCCGGCCGGGGCTGCGCGGCGACGGCGAGACCCTGCACCTGCACGCCACGGACGAGGGGCTCGACGGGTCCGGCGAGTGGGTCGTGACCCTGGACGCCGAGGGCCCCCGCGTCGAGCACGCGCACCGCAAGAGCGACGCCGCGGTGCGCGGACCCGCCCGGGCCCTGCTCACCGTGCTCACCCACCGCGAACGCCCCGAGGACGTCGGGGTCGACGTCCTCGGGGCGGCGGAGCTGCTCGAGCGGTGGCGCGCGCACGGCGGGGTGTAGCGACTGGCTACAGCGTGCCGGTGAAGACCGCGTGGTCGTGGGAGAAGGACGGGACGACGTCGACCTGGGCCTCGCCGCTGTCGGCGGTGGTGGAGAAGGCGAGCTCGTAGGTGAGGCTGCGGCCCGGCTGGAGCTGGTTCTGCGGACGGTCGCCCATGTCGTTGGCCGAGTCGTAGATCTGGGAGGCCTGGTCACCGCCGGTGGACATCGCGACCTGGAGCAGGACCGGGTCGAACGCGGCGCCGGTGTTGTTGGTGATCCGCACGGTCACGGAGTACGCGTGCGGGTTCACGTCACCCGCCGCGGAGGAGGACGCCCGGTACGGGGTGGGCTGGTCGACGGTGACGGCCAGGCCGTCGGAGTAGGTGAACGTCTGCCCGAACCCGACCGCGGAGGTGGCCGGCGCGGCGGCGGACGGAGCGGACCCGGCGGCCGGGGTGGTCGTGCCGATCGAGGACAGGTCGCGGTCGAGCTGGGTGAAGGCGTTCGCGACGATGACCATGCCGGTGATCCCCAGCGCGATCGCGAGCACGCACGCGATCACCCCGGTCACCGCGGTCTTCGTGTTGGTGGCGATCCGGAGGCGGGCGCGGGTGACCCCGACGAGGCCGAGCACGAGGCCGACGACGCCGAGCAGGATCGCGCCGACGCCGAAGAGCGGGATGAGCCCGACCACCAGACCGCACAGCCCGAGCACCAGGCCGGCGATGCCGAGGCCGTTGCGCGGCGCCGTCGGCGGGGCCATCGGGGCGGGAGCCACCGGCCCGGCCGGCGGCGCGGGGCTACTCGGCGCCATCGGCACCGGACCCCGTCCGGCGGCGGCGTCGAGCGCGGCGCGCGGGATCGGCATGGTCAGCGGCTCGTCGGCCGGCGCCTGCACCGGGGCGGCCGTGGTGGCGACGAGGCGGGAACGGCGCGGGGCGACCGTGATCGGCCCCGACGGGTGCGGCTCGCGGCCGAAGCCCTGGGCTCCGGCGGGAGCGCGGTGACGCGGCGGCTGGACAGCGGTCATGACAGTGATCCCCCGACGAGACGTGTGCCGGCCGCCGTTCGGCGGGCCTGCCGCACATGTCGTCGCGGTGCGCGATCCGTTAGCCCCCGTCACCGGAACGAGTGAACGGGCGACCGCGCCGGACACGGTGCCCGCCGCGGACCACGACGAAGGGGATCGACGTGGTCCGCGGGCGGGTCCGGGCCGTCCAGCACCACCACCTGCAGCCACCGGCCGGCGAGGGGTTCGAGACGCACCCCGCGGGCACCGACGGCCTCCGCCACCCGGCGGGCCGGCGGGAGCAGGTCCGCCGGGACGAGCCCGGGCATCAGCTCGACCGAGAACCTCGTCGGGGGGCCCGGGTGGACCGTGCCGACACGCGGCGTGCGGATCGTGACGCCCGCCGGGACGTGGGTCTTGGTGCGCACACCGAGGTGTTCACACGCGGCCCGGAATTCCTGACGCAGGTCGGCCTCGAACGCCCGGGAAATGGCCTCGAGTCGGCGCTCCTCGGCTCCCCGGCGGCGCACCGAGGGCAGCATCGGGAAGGAGAAGGCACGGAAGATCCAGCTCATGACGCCCCCTTTCTGGGTGCGCAGAATGGGTGCACGGGGCGCCGGAGAAAAGAATGGGAGAGAGAACGGTGCGCCCGGCTCGGGGAGTCCCTGAGCAGCGAGGACACCGACGGCGATCGGCCGTCGTGGTGCGCAGAACCGCGAGCGTCAGCAGGTCGTCAACACCGAGGAGAGGGTCCTCGTTCGACCGGTGCGGCTGACGCCGTCGTCCATCGTGTCGTTCATCGGGACCTCCTCTCCGTGTGCGAGGAACAGTAGAGGGCGTGGACAGCAGTTGTCCACGCCCTCTCCAGAAATGCACGTGGCAATTTCTCGGAGACGTCAGAGCGTGAGCACGAGCTTGCCGAACGTCGACCCCTTCTCGAGCTCGCGGTGCGCGGCGGCGGCGTCCTCGAGGGCGAAGGTCCCGGCGATCCGGACCGTCAGCACGTCCTCGGCCAGCAGCCGCGCGAGGCCCGTGAGGGCGACGCCGTCGGGCTCGACGAGGAAGTCCGTGACCCGCTTGCCCTCGGCGTGCGCCTGCTCGGTGAGCCCCTCGGGCACGCCCGACGGCACGCAGACGAGCAGGCCGCCGCGGCGCATCACGGCCAGTGACGCCGGCCCGTTGACCTCGGTGAGGTCGACGGCGACGTCGATGTCCCGGGTGGCCTCGGCGACGTCCTCGCCGTGGTGGTCGATCACCTCGTCGAGCCCGAGGGCCACGAGGTCGGCGTGCTTGCCGGCCGAGGCGGTGCCGACGACGTGCGCGCCGCGCGTCTTCGCGAGCTGCACCGCGAGGTCGCCGACGCCCCCGCCGGCGGCGTGGAGCAGCACCCGCTGGTCGCGCTGGACGTCGGCGGTGTCGACGAGGATCTGCCAGGCGGTGAGCCCCGCGAGCGGCGTGGCGGCGGCGACCACGTCGGAGACGCCGTCGGGGATGTGCGCGAACTGCCGCGACGGCCCGGTGACGTACTCGGCGTAGGCGCCGGCCTGCCGCGGGAACCACGGCATGCCGAAGACGCGGTCGCCCACCGCGAAGCGCGTGACGCCCATGCCCATGGCATCGACGACCCCGGCCACGTCCCACCCGACCGTGAACGGCGGGGCGGTCATGTCCCCGCCGGCCGAGCCCAGCCCGGCACCGCCCGCGCGCACCTTCGTGTCCACCGGGTTCACGCCCGCAGCCGTCACCCGCACCCGGATCTCGGTGGGGATCGGCTCGGGGACCGGGGCCTCCTCGAGGTGCAGGACCTCGGGTCCGCCGGGCGCGTCCTGGGTGATCCGGCGCATGGTCGCCGGGGTCGCACTGCTCATGCCGGGGACGTGCCCCGCGGCCGCCGCACGCACACCCTTGTCTGCGCAGCTCCGCTTCGCTCCGTGCGTCGTGAGCAGGGCGGAAGTGCCTCGCGACCCGTCGGTAAACTGGGCGTCATGCTGCCGTCCGACCCCGCTACGCGCGTGCCCGAGAAGCCGACCCTCGACGGCCTCGAGGACCGGTGGGCGAGCGTGTGGGAGGACGAGCGCACCTACGCGTTCGACCGGTCGGCCACCCGCGAGCAGGTGTACTCCGTCGACACCCCGCCGCCGACGGTGTCCGGGTCGCTGCACGTCGGGCACGTGTTCAGCTACACGCACACCGACATCGTCGCCCGCTTCCAGCGCATGCGCGGCAAGCAGGTCTTCTACCCGATGGGCTGGGACGACAACGGCCTGCCCACCGAGCGCCGCGTGCAGAACTACTACGGCGTGCGCTGCGAGCCGAGCCTGCCGTACGACCCCGACTTCACCCCGCCGGAGAAGCCCGGCAAGCAGCAGATCGCCATCTCGCGCAAGAACTTCGTCGAGCTCTGCGAGACGCTCACCGCCGAGGACGAGAAGGCGTTCGAGGCGCTGTGGCGGCGCAACGGCCTGTCGGTCGACTGGTCGCACGGCTACCAGACCATCGACGCGCGGGCCCGCGCGATCAGCCAGCGCGCCTTCCTGCGCAACGTCGAGCGCGGCCAGGCCTACGTCTCCATGGCGCCGACCCTGTGGGACGTCACGTTCCGCACCGCGGTCGCGCAGGCCGAGCTCGAGGACCGCGAGCACGCCGGCGCCTGGCACCGGATCGCGTACCACCGGGGCGAGCGGAGCGACGGGGGATCGGGGAGCGCCGACGGACCGATCCCCATCGAGACGACCCGCCCCGAGCTGATCCCGGCCTGCGTCGCGCTGATCGCGCACCCCGACGACGAGCGCTACCGGCCGCTGTTCGGCACGACGGTGCGCTCGCCGCTGTTCGACGTCGAGGTCCCCGTCCTCGCGCACCCCGCGGCCGAGATGGAGCGCGGCGCCGGCATCGCGATGTGCTGCACCTTCGGCGACCTCACCGACGTCCAGTGGTGGCGCGAGCTCGACCTGCCCAACCGCACGGTGATCAACCGCGATGGCCGGCTGCTGCGCGAGGTCCCCGAGTGGATCACCTCGGAGCGGGGCCGCCAGCGCTACGAGGAGCTGGCCGGCGCGACGGTGCACACCGCCAAGGAGCGGATCGTCGCGATGCTGCAGGAGACCGGCGAGCTGATCGGCGACGTCCGCCCGGTCACGCGCCCGGTGAAGTTCTTCGAGAAGGGCGACAAGCCGCTCGAGATCGTCTCCAGCCGCCAGTGGTACATCCGCAACGGCGGGCGCGACGCGTCGGTCCGCGACGAGATGATCGCCCGCGGCCAGGAGCTGGCGTGGCACCCGGCGTACATGCGCCACCGCTACGACAACTGGGTGGGCGGCCTCAACGGCGACTGGCTCATCAGCCGCCAGCGCTTCTTCGGCGTCCCCGTGCCGGTCTG
>CADCTH010000400.1 GCA_902805495.1 uncultured Actinomycetospora sp. | reverse complement strand
CGCGACGTCGCGTGGGCCGCGCTCGTCGTCGCCACGGCGTACGTCGCGGCGTGGAGGTGGCTGCGGGACTCGGGAGAGCCGCCGCGCGGCTCGTCCCGCCTCGGGCTGCAGCTCCCCGGCCACCAGGCCGGCATCGCCGTGCAGGCGCTGGCCCTCTCGCCCGACGGGCGGGCCGTCGTCTACGTCGGGGCCGGCGGCGCCGGCCCGCTCTACTTCGTCCGCCGGCTCTACGTGCGCCGGCTCGACGCGCCGGCGGCGCGCGCGCTCGCGGGGACCGAGGGCGCGTACGCGCCCGCCGTCTCGCCCGACGGGCGCTGGGTGGCCTTCCTCGCCGAGGGGCGCCTCAAGAAGGTCCCGCTGGACGGGGGCGCGCCCGTGGTGCTCGCCGACGTGCCCGACTTCGGCATCGTGCCGACGCTGAGCTGGGGCGGCGACGTGATCGTGTTCGAGGGGCGCGGCTCCGCCCTCTACCGCGTGCCCGCGGAGGGCGGCCGGCCCGAGCCCTTCCTCACCTCCGACAGCGCCGGCGCGGGCATCGCGTACACCGCGCCGGAGTGGCTCCCGGGCGGCCGCGCCGGGCTGGTGACGGTCTGGCGCGACAGCGGGGCGCGCGGCGTCGCGGCCGTGCCGCTCGACTCGCGCGGGGCGGCCGGCGGGGCCCGGCTGCTGGTGCGGGACGCGGTGTCGCCGCGCTACGTCGCCGGGCACCTCCTGTACGCCACGCTGGACGGCGCGGTGTTCCGCGCGCCTTTCGACCCGACGGCGCTCCGCCTCACGGGCCCGCCGGCCCCGGTGCTCGCCGGCGTGACCATCAACTGGCGGTCCGCGCAGCTCGCCGTGTCCGAGACGGGCACGCTCGTCTACCTCCCCGACTCGCTCGGCGCCAACGGCCTGGCCGTCCTCGCCCGCGACGGCGCGGTGCGCCCGCTCCCGCTCCCGGGCGCGCCGCGGCAGCGGTACGTCTTCGGCCCCCGCTTCTCGCCCGACGGCCGGCGCGTGGCGGTGCCGCTGAGCACGGGCGGCGCCACCAACGTCGCGTCGACCGCCATCTGGGTGCTCGACGTCGAGGACTCCACGTTCACGCGCGTCGGCGGCGGCCCCGGCCCGCCCGAGTGGATGCCCGACGGCCGCCGCCTCTCGTACCCGGCGCGAGCGCCCGAGCGGGGCCGCTACCGGTTCTACGCGATCCGCCCGGACGGCGGCGAGCGCGAGCCGTTGCCGACGCCGGCGCTGGCGGGCCAGCCCCAACTCCACTCGTGGGGGCCGGACGGGCGGTGGCTCGTGGTCAGCGAGGGGCGCGGGAGTTCGGTGTACTCGGGAGGGCAGTTTGACCTGCGGCGGGTCGACTTGCCGGACGGGCGGGATGGCGGCGGCGGCGCGCGCCCGGTGGTCGCCACGCCCGCCGACGAGCGGGCCCCGGCGGTCTCGCCCGACGGGCGGTGGCTCGCCTACGTCTCGTTCGAGACGGGGCGCTACGAGGTCTACGTGCGGGCGCTCGACGCCGCGGGCGGGCGCTGGCAGGTCTCGGCGGGCGGCGGCTTGGAGCCGCGCTGGGCGCGCGACGGGGCGGAGCTCTTCTACCGCACGGGCGACGAGCTCGTGGCGGCCCGCGTCCGGACGGCGCCGACCTTCGCCGTGGCCGCGCGGACGCCGCTCTTCCGGCTCGCCGACCCGCCGTCGATCTTCAGCACCAACTACGACCCGCACCCCGACGGGCGGCGCTTCGTCGCGCGGTGGCGGGGCGCGTCGGACGACGTCGCCGTCGTGCTCGACTGGTTCGCCGACTGGGGCGCGGGGCGGGCGGGGCGGTGATCCCGGACCAGTCGGCCGCGGGTAGCCCCGCCACGCGAGCGGTGTGGCGGGCGGCTGAGGTCCTCAGGCCGGTCCGGCGCCGCCGACTGCGGGGCGGGACTCTCGGCGGCCCCGGAGGCGCGGGGCGGGCGGTGCACCGCCCGCCCCGCACCGACTCAGGGAAGGTCCGGCGCGGAGATCCGCTCGACGGTCTGGGCGACGTCGAACTGGCTGACCTCGCTCGGCGCCACGCGGCTCGCCCGCGCCAGGTCCGCCTGGGCGATTACGCCGACGCAGCGGCCGGCGTCGTCGATCACGACCACCCGCCGCACTTGGCGCTCGGCCATGACCCGCTCGACGGCCTCGACGTCGGCGTCGGGCAGCACGCAGTCGGGCGCCGCGGTCATCACCTCGCCGACGGTCACCTCGGCCTGCCGCCCGCGGGCGAGGACGCGGATCGGCAGGTCGCGGTCGGTGACGACGCCGACGACGCCCCGCCGCGCCAGGTCGTCGACCACCGGGACGACCCCGCAGTCCCACTCCTCCATCCGCCGCGCGGCCTCGCGCGCCGACTCCTCCGGGGTGCAGCACGCGGGGTCGCGCGTCATCAGCTCTGCTGCTTTCATGCGTCCACCTCCAGCGGGGCCGGCGCGCGGGCGCCGGCGAGAGTGCCGTGCGGTCGGCCCGCAGCGCCGTGGGAATGTCGCGCACGGCGTCGCGCGCGTGGCATCGCGGGCACTTCCCGGACCCGGCGACCGCGGCAAACCGCGTTCCGCCGAGGTGGGCGGCCCAACCCGGCAGCACCGCGCCGGGGCCTGCGGTGCGGGACGGCCGCGTTACCGCGCCTGTGCGGGCGAGACCGGCTTCGCGGCGCGGCAGTAGCGGGCTAGTGCGGCGGCGGGCGCGTCGGCCCAGCCCGGCGGCACCGGCGCCAGGCGGCGCTG
>CADCTH010000399.1 GCA_902805495.1 uncultured Actinomycetospora sp. | reverse complement strand
CGGTGGTGGTGCCGGGCGCGAAGTCGTCGAGCGCGCGCTCGCCGTCGACGTAGACGTCGACGGGCGTGCCGGGGATGCCGTGCAGCACCCGTACCTCGGCGCCGGCGGCCTGCGCGCTGGCGGGCGTCGCGAGGGCGAGGGGGAGGAGGGCGGCCGCGCCTGCGGCGCCGAAGGCGGAGAGGGCTCGGGACATGGGGCGTGCTCCTCGGATCGGTGGTCCGCACCGGTCGGTGCACGAGGGAGTACGCCCGTTCCCGCCGATCCGGATGCACCTGTGGCGCAGGTCACGCCTCCAGGTCGAACAGGACCTCCTGCATGCGCTTGATCTCCACCGACTGCGTCGCCGCGACGTCCTTGGCCATGTCCATGACGAGCGGGTGCGTGCCCTGCCCGAGGCGGCTGGCCATCTCCAGGGCTCCCTCGTGGTGGGCGATCATCCGCCGCAGGAACAGCCGGTCGAACTGCTCGCCGTCGGAGGCCAGCAGCTCGGTCATCTGCTCGCCGGTGACCATGCCCTCCATGTCGTGCCCGTGGTCGGCGTCCGGGTCGGCCTTCGGCAGGCCGTGCGACGCGAGCCACGCCTGCATCACCGCGATCTCCGGGCCCTGACCGGCAGCGATGCGGTCTGCCATGGTCTTCACCCGCTGGTCCTGGGCGCGATCGGGGGCCAGCTCGGCCATCTCGAGCGCCTGCGCGTGGTGGGGGACCATCGCCGTGACGAACTCGACGTCCGCGTCGCTGTAGAGGTCGGCGTTGGACAGCGCTCCCTGCTCCCCGGGCGCCACGACCTCCGGCTCCTCGCCGGGAGAGCCCGGGACGAGCACCGGGACGTCGGCCGTGAAGCTGACGGACGGCTCGGGCTTGGCGACGGCCTGCGGCGTCGAGGCGGAGCAGGCGGTCCCGGCGAGCAGGGCGATGGCGGCCAGCGGCGCAGTCAGGCGCAGCACGGAACTCCTCGGGTGCGGTGGGATGCCCGCTGAACGTACGTCATCACCCGAGGCGTCGCTGGTCCTCATGGGTTCCCACCACTGGTCACTTGGAGCCATCTGTTATCGAGTCGTGATGTGACAAGCCGCCCATCCGAGGTCCGCCTGGCACAGGATGCCCGGCGTGTCCCGCGTCCGTGGGCGTTGGCGCCGCTACCCGCGGTGACCGCCCGCCGGCGCACCCCCGCCCAACAGGAGGCAGTCCATGTCAGGTGCCGCACCCGGCGCACGAACCCCCCGCTGGCGAGCGCTCGGAGCAGCTGGAGCGATGCTCGCCGGCCTCGGCCTGCCCCTCGCGGCGGCGCCCGCCGCACAGGCCCAGACGGCCCCGCCTGCGTCGGGCGCGGTGCTCCCCGTGGGCGCCGAAGCCAACAGCGCGAACGTGCGCCTGCTGAAGAACCTCCCGAAGACCGGCGCGTTCGCTTCCGAGGCCGCGTTCAACAGCGACCTGGCGTTCCAGGGCAACTACGCCTACGCCGGCAACTACAACGGCTTCACCGTCTACGACATCAGCAAGCCGACGGAGCCGAAGGAGGTCGTGCAGCTGGTCTGCCCCGGCTCCCAGAACGACATCACCGTCTCGGGCAACCTGCTGTTCCTGTCGGTCGACTCGCGGCGCACCGACGACAGCTGCAACAGCGGCGCCGCGGACGCCGCCGCGTCGAAGTCGGGCCGGTACTGGGAGGGCATCCGGATCTTCGACATCTCGAACCCGGCCAAGCCCGACTACGTCGCGGCCGTCGAGACCGACTGCGGGTCCCACACCCACACGCTCGTGCCGGGCAACTCCGGACGGGACAT
Organism: uncultured Actinomycetospora sp.; assembly: GCA_902805495.1. GTDB lineage: Bacteria > Actinomycetota > Actinomycetes > Mycobacteriales > Pseudonocardiaceae > Actinomycetospora. Next base: position 1,561 of record CADCTH010000399.1, on the reverse strand, counting down.
CTTCGTCTACGTCTCCTCCTACGGCCCGAGCGCCGACATCGCGCGCTGCCAGCCGCCGCACGACAAGATCTCGATCGTCCGAGTCCCCGTGCAGCGGCCCGAGCGCGCCGCGGTGGTGGCTGAGCCGGTCCTGTTCCCCGGTGGCGGCAACCCCGGCAAGATCGCGCCGCCGCCTGCGACGCCGACCGTGGGCATCGTGACGCCGCCCAACGCCTACTCGGCCACGGCCGGCTGCCACGACATCACCGCCTACCCGGCCAAGGGCATCGCCGCCGGCGCCTGCATGGGCGAGGGCGTGATCATGGACATCTCGAACCCGCGTCGCCCGCGGGTCGTGGAGACCGTGCTCGACACCGAGAACTTCGCGTTCTGGCACTCCGCCACCTTCAGCAGCGCCGCTGACAAGGTGCTCTTCACCGACGAGCTCGGTGGCGGCGGCGCCGCCACCTGCAACCCGACGGTCGGCCCGAACAAGGGCGCGAACGCCATCTACACGCTCGACGCGAACCGCGATCTCAACTTCAAGAGCTACTACAAGATCACTCGTGAGCAGGCGAGCACCGAGAACTGCGTCGCCCACAACGGCTCGCTGATCCCGGTCAACGGGCGCGACATCATGGTGCAGGCCTGGTACCAGGGCGGCATCTCGGTGCTCGACTTCACCGACCCGGCCAACCCGCGCGAGCTCGGCTGGTTCGACCGCGGTCCGCTCAGCAGCGAGCGCCTGATCGTCGGCGGCTCGTGGTCGGCGTACTACTACAACGGCTACGTCTTCTCCAACGACATCCAGAAGGGCCTGGACGTCCTGGAGGTCCGCGGTCTGCGCGACCGGCCGCGTCAGCTCCCGCTGACCTACAACCCGCAGACGCAGCCGAAGCTGTAGCACCACCCCGCACCACCCCGCACCACACGCACGACCCGGGCCCGGCTCCGTCACCACGGAGTCGGGCCCGGCCCGTGTCCGGGGCGCTCCCGGCCTGTCCGACCGCCGTGACAGGCTCGCTGCGACCGGACGACCCAGCGAGGGACAGGAGCCGCATGACCGAGGAGCTGGCCGGCGAGGTCCTGTGGCGGCCCTCCCCCGAGCGGGCCGAGCGGGCCCGCCTGACGCGGTTCGCCGCCCAGGTGCGGGAGCGGCACGGGCTCGAGGTGCAGCCCGACGAGCAGGGCTACGAGGCGCTGCGCCGCTGGTCGGTCGACCACCTCGAGGACTTCTGGTCGCTCGTGTGGGACCACTTCGAGGTGACGGCCTCCGCACCGCCCGAGCAGGTCCTCACCTCCCGCGAGCTGCCCGGCGCGAGCTGGTTCCGCGGCGCGCGGCTCAACCTCGCCGAGCACGTCCTGCGCACGCGCGGCGGGCACGTCGCGATGGTCGCGGTCGGCGAGGAGGGCGAGCCCGTCGAGCTGTCCTGGGACGAGCTGCGCGGGCAGGTGGGGGCGGTGCAGGCGGCGCTGCGCGAGCTCGGCGTCGGCGAGGGCGACCGCGTCGTGGGCTACCTGCCGAACGTCCCCGCGACCGTCGTGGCCTTCCTCGCCTGCGCCGGGCTCGGCGCGGTGTGGT
>CADCTH010000398.1 GCA_902805495.1 uncultured Actinomycetospora sp. | reverse complement strand
CCGCGCCAGCACCACCGGCTCGCACCCCGCCGCGGCGAGCGCCTCGACGACGTGCCGCCCCACCACCCCGGTGCCGCCCGCGACGGCGATCCGGTCAGCCACGGCTCGTCCACCCGTGGTGCGCCCCCGAGGCGCGCGTCGTCAGCAGCACCGCTCCTCCGCAAGTCTCCCTGTCCGGCACCGTACGCGCGGCGCCCAAGGGCCGAGGTCGCCTTCCGATGTGCAGTTCGCGTCAGACACGCCGGCGTGTCCGACGCAGACCGCGCACTCAGGAGATCACCGGCGGGTCGACCGGAAGCCGCAGGCCCCGCCCGGCGTTGTACCAGGCAGTCGAAGGTCGGAGGGACCGTGAAGGGCGACAGCGTCGAGATCGTCGTCGAGGCGGGCAGCGAGACCCGCACCTACAGCATCCAGGCCACCCGGGCTGGCCGCCGCGTCGAGGTGACGCACGGCCGTGGCCTCGTCGAGGTCACCGAGGTGACCCGCGGCGGCACGCCCGTCCGCACCGCCCGCTTCATGGCGGGCCGCGTCGTCGCGCTCGTCGAGCACCCCGCGGCCGACGAGGCACCGCGGGAGGGCGAGCTCCCGCTGCGCGTGGCCTAGGAGCCGTCGAGCACGGGCGCCCGGCCGGCGGCGTCGACGAGCTGCGCCCCGCTCTCCCGGCCGCCCTGCCGCCCGCAGTGGGCCGAGCAGAAGAACACGCCGTCGGCCTCGACGCCGTGGCCGACGACGCGCACGCCGCAGTGCTCGCACACCGGCGCCAGCGCGTGGATGGCGCACTCGAACGAGTCGAAGACGTGCACCGCCCCCGCCGCGTGCACCTCGAAGCTCAGCCGGTAGTCGTTGCCGCAGACCTCGCACGCCGCCATCCCCGCGCACTTCCCGGACGACCTCGACCTGAACCGCCCCTTGACCTCGAGCCCACATGAGGTCGCATCCTGTCGCCATGGACATGGAAGTGACCGCGTGGATGTCGATGTACAACGCCATGCACGCGCAGGAGGACACGCGCCCCTTCTCGCGCGCCACCCTCCGCCGGATCCTGCAGTTCGCCCGACCGCACCGGCGGCGCCTGCTCGTCTTCCTCGTCCTGACCGTGGTGACGGCCGCGCTCGCCGTCGCGACGCCGGTGCTCGCCGGGCGCGTCGTCGACGCCATCGTCGACGGCGACGACGCCTCGGTGGTCTACGCCCTCACGGCCCTGATCGCCGTCATCGCGGTCGCCGAGGCCGGCCTCGGCCTGGCCACCCGGTGGCTGTCGGCCACCATCGGCGAGGGACTCATCCTGCACCTGCGCACGGCCGTGTTCGACCACGTCCAGCGCATGCCGGTGGCCTTCTTCACCCGCACGCGCACGGGCGCGCTCGTCAGCCGCCTCAACAACGACGTCATCGGCGCGCAGCGGGCCTTCAGCGACACGCTCTCCGGCGTCCTCGGCAACCTGGTGACGCTGGCACTGACGCTCGCCGTGATGCTGAGCATCTCGTGGCAGGTGACGCTGCTCGCCCTCGTCCTGCTGCCGGTGTTCGTCCTGCCGGCCCGCCGCATGGGCACCCGCCTGGCGCGTCTCGAGCGCGAGGCGGCCAACCACAACGCCACGATGGCGACCCAGATGACCGAGCGCTTCTCCGCGCCGGGCGCCACGCTCATCAAGCTCTTCGGCCGGCCGGAGGACGAGTCGGCGGCGTTCGCGGAGCGGGCCGACCGCGTGCGCACGATCGGCGTCCGCACCGCCATGGTGCAGTCGGTCTTCATCACCGCGCTGACGCTGGTGTCCGCGCTGGCGCTCGCGCTGGTCTACGGCCTCGGTGGGGCGTTCGCGCTGCGGGGCACCCTCGACGCCGGCGCCGTGGTCGCCATGGCGCTGCTCCTGACCCGGCTGTACGCACCGCTCACCGCCCTGGCCAGCGCGCGCGTCGAGGTGATGAGCGCGCTCGTGAGCTTCGAGCGGGTCTTCGAGGTGCTCGACCTCGTGCCGCTCGTGCGCGACCCGGACGACCCCGCGCCGCTCCCCGAGGGCCCGCTGTCGGTGGAGCTCGACGACGTCCGCTTCTCCTACCCCTCGGCCGACAAGGTGTCGCTGGCCTCGCTCGAGGAGGTCGCGCAGCTCGACTCGCGCGGCGGCGTCGAGGTGCTCCGCGGGGTGTCGTTCCGGGTCGAGCCCGGGCAGCTCGTGGCGCTGGTGGGCTCCTCCGGCGCCGGCAAGTCGACGATCGCGCAGCTGCTGCCGCGGCTGTACGACGTGGACGCCGGCGCGGTGCGCCTCGGCGGCGTCGACGTGCGCAGGCTGTCCGCGCGGACGATCCGCGAGACGCTCGGGCTCGTCACCCAGGACGGCCACCTGTTCCACGAGTCGGTGCGCGCCAACCTGCTGCTCGCCCGGCCCGGGGTCGGCGACGACGAGCTCTGGGACGTCCTGCGGCGGGCGCGCCTCGCCGAGCTCGTCGCCTCGCTGCCCGAGGGGCTCGACACGGTCGTCGGCGAGCGCGGCTACCGCCTGTCCGGCGGGGAGCGCCAGCGGCTGACGATCGCGCGGGTGCTGCTCGCGCGACCGCGCGTCGTCGTGCTCGACGAGGCGACCGCCCACCT